>JASLXW010000504.1 GCA_030740135.1 Nitrospinota bacterium | reverse complement strand
AAAAGGCAAAGACCATGTAAGCGCATCCTGAATCAATAACGCTTGACAACGGTCCTTCCATATCAGTTTTCGAGGGGGGATTGGGGGGACAGTTTTCAAAATGTCCCCCCAAGGTTCTCGCCTCTAATCGATGTATCCCAACGCCCTCAGGCGTTCTTCCTCGGCCGGGTCGAGGGTGACGGTCTCGCGGGGGACCGCGCCTTTGCGGGCCATGTCGATCAGACCGCGCAGCTTCCTGTCCAGCTCATGGGCGACCGGCTCTTTTTTCACCACCAGATTCTCGAACTCGCCCGGGTCATTCTTTAAGTCATAGAGGGTTTTCGCCGGCAGCTTTCTGGGATTTCCGGGATTGGCCGAGATCCACTTCCACCGGCTTGTCCGCAGGGACGACAGGACGTGGCCTTCCAGGTTTAGCTCCGAGAGGGCGGAGGCCCCTTCCTTCCCGGCGCCGTTCAGCGCCGCCTTCACCAGACTCCGCCCCTGCATCTTCCCGCCGCCGGGCGTGCGGGTCACCTCGAGGACCGTCTGGGGGACGTCCAGGAGCCGGACGACTCCCCGGTGGACCTTCCCGGCGTTCTCGCCCTTTGGAAACTTGATGATCAGCGGGACCCGGACCTGCTCCTCGAAGAGACTTGTCCCGTGCCACCAGCCGTTGTGCTCGAAGAACTCCTCCCCGTGGTCCGAGGTGAGAATGATGAGGGAGTCGTCGTAGAGACCCCGGACTTTGAGATATTCGATGAGCTTCCCGATATGGGTGTCGAGGTATCGCACCTCCCGGGCGTAGAAGTCGGCGTATGGGTTGTCCAGAGAGGGATCGGGCCGGGGATTTTGGATGCGGGCGTAGAACCGGCCGTCCAGGGGCCGGGAGAAGTACGGGTCGTGGGGGTCCATGTAATGGATCATGAGGAAAAAGCGCCGGTTCGCGATTTTCTCGATCCGGTCGAAGGCTTCGCGGTTCACGTCTTCGGCGGGCCAGTAGTAGTCGCGGGGCCTCTTTCCTCCGCCGAGGAGGCGTCCATGAATCGCCCGAAATGTTCGGTGGAAGACGAGATGGAACCCGGCCTCGGGCGCCCATAACGGCGCGTCGAGCTTCAGGTATCGGTAGTGCGCAAACCCCTGCTGAAAATTGAACGTCGGGGCGATGTTCGCGTTGTTGGCCAGGGCCGCTGTCAGGTACCCGCCGGAAGAGAGGACCTCCGCCAGGGTTTCCACCTTGTCCGGCAGCCTGTCCAGCTTGAGGACGGCGTTGTGCGTCGAGGGGTAGAGACCCGTCAGGAGCGACGCGAACGAGGGCTTGGTCCAGGAGGATTGAGAGATCGCGTTCAGAAACACCGCGCCGTCGGCGGCGAGACGGTCCATGGCCGGGGTTGCGGCGGGCGCGGCACTACGCCCGAGGAGGCGGGCGTAGGCCGAGACGTGGTCCGCGCGAAGGGTGTCCACGGCGATCAGGATGACGTTCGGTTTGTCGCCCGGGGCCTCCCGCTCGATTTTCGCTTGAGGCGGCGTCACCTCCGGCCGCCCTTCCCGCGTGAGGACACCACCGATCGCCACGACGAGGATGAGGCTTCCCACGGCCGGAATCGGGGAGAGCACCCTGTGGCGCGCGCTCAAAAGCCGTCTCAACGTCAGCAGCCCCAGGGCGGCGGCCGTCACCGCCAGGATGACGGTTGCGATCAACGGTGTGATCCCGCCGAAGTTGCGGGCCCCCTCTTCGAGGAGGTCCCGGAGGACGCGGACCCGGGCAATGTAGAAGGCCCCCGCCCACAGGAAGAACGTGAAGCTGAACGCCCGCGCCCCTTCGAGGGTGGGGCGCAAGAGGATGCGGCGCGATATGGAAATCGGGATCCCCAAGAGGACTCCGAACGCCAGCCCCGTCAGACCGTAGAGCGCCGCCGCGTAGGGAAACACCCGCCCCGCCGTTGGGTCGGAGCTCGAAAGATAAACCAGGGTCCCTTCGGCCAATCCCAGGAGGATGCCCCCGAAAAGCGCGCCGGACCCGCAATGAATCGATGTTTTCAAGAGAATCTCCGGAAATAAGAGAACCGGCCGATGGACGGTGTCGGGGGTTTTGCTAACGCCTCCATATGCTTATTTGAACGAATCTTTCAAACCTGGACCACGTTGGACTTGTCGTCGCGTTCGGCGATAGAGCCCCGGGCCGACCGGCGCGCGCCCTCCACGGACCCGAGACCGTTCAGGCCGCATTCGCGGAGTTGCGCGCGAGCCTCCCGCGTGTCGGGAATCCCTTTCACGCGGAAATATTCGTCCCCATCCGAAAGGATGACGTAGAAGCCCTTCACCGCCGCGCCCCCGTCGAAGACCTCCGCGCCGTCGTCCAGGGTTTCCCGCAGGGCGCCGAGGCCGGTTTTCTGTTTCTTCCGGTTCAGGGGAATGCGGCCCGGGTCGATGTAGTCCTCCTCCGGGCCGTCTCTGTCCAGCCCGAGCCGGTCCGCCAGCGGAGCTCCCGGGAGCCGGAGGGTCCGGGTGCAGTCGCACGCCTCGCACTCCATCGTGCAGGCCTTGCGTCTTCTGGCGTCCCGGACGTCGATCGCGTCGAGATATCTCTCCAGGTAAGGGAGCTCCATGGCCATGGGGTCCAGGCCGGCTTCGAGGCAGTAGCACACCTCGATGAAATGCACCCGATCCTCTTCCTCCACCGTGGCGTTCCGCAGGCCGGCCATCATCCCGCCGTGGAAGATCGTTCCCTCGCCGACGGTCCCGTCCCGGACATCTTCCAGGAGCGCCTCTTCCTCCTCTGACCGTATGCGCCCGGAGATGTGATACCGCATGCGCTTTGTTCCCCCCGCTACCG
>JASLXW010000503.1:2579-2827 GCA_030740135.1 Nitrospinota bacterium | reverse complement strand
AGGGGGACATGAACGTTCTTGAGGCCGGGAATGGTCCGCCGCAGGGCGTTGCGCACTTCCGCCTCCCGGAGCAGGCCGCTCGTGGTCCGGTGGTCCCCGGCCTGACCGGAGGCGATGCTCTGAAACCAGGCGCCTTCCCGCATAGAAACGCAATCGACCCGGAAGACGTGCTCGGTGCTTCGCGCGGAAAAATACCCCGTGAACTCTCCGAAGGGGCCCTCCGGCTCGCGCGCGCCCGCCAGGAATTC
>JASLXW010000503.1:0-2569 GCA_030740135.1 Nitrospinota bacterium | reverse complement strand
CAGGTCGAGCTCGGCGCACCGGGCGATCTCCATCGGCTCGCCGAAGACCCCGCCGCACGCCTGGAACTTGCTGACCTCCGGCGGGGGATAGGAGAGGAAGCCCATCAGGACGAGGGGGTGCAGGCCCAGGCAGATCGCCGCGGGCATGTTTTCCCCCCGCTCCTCGTACAGGCGCTGGTAGTGGAACATCCGTCTGCGCGAATGCAGACTGCAACCCATTTTCCGAGGCCCTTTGATTTGCAGCCGGTGGAATCCCCCGGTTTCCACGCCGGTGTCCGGGCGCCTGGCCACCATCATCCCGCCCGTGAGGTAGGGCCCGGCGTCTCCGGGGAAGTAGGTGGGGATGGGGAGCCGGCCCAGGTCGGCGTCCTCGCCGGTCCAGACCACCCGGCGGAAGGCGGGCGCCTCCACCACGCGCGGGTCGATGTAACGCTTGAGACGGCGGGAGTACTCCTCCGCCAGTTCGGCCTCCGGCACGCCCAGCGCCATCGCCTGAGAGCGGCGGCTCGCCAGGATGTTGCAGATTACGGGAATCGAATGGCCCCGGACGTTCTCGAAGAAGAGGACGGGATAGCGCTTGCGTCGCTCGTATTCGAGGACGAGCGCCATGATGTCGTATTCGAGGTCGACCGGATCGGAGACGCGAATCACCTCTCCCGGGTAGGCCCCCTCAAACTCCCGGACGAAGCTCCTCAAGTCCTGATTCATGCGCTTGCCTTCCGTTGCGAAAGCGTTGCGGCTTGATTCCCCTTGAGTCTCCGGGCGGGCCGTGGGCCTCAGCCGTTTCCGAGGGCTTTGTCGAGGACTTCCTTCGCTTCGGCCAGGATGTCTCCCGGCATGAGGACCCGCTCGACGTCCCAGTCCAGCGGGGCGGTGGCGTCTATGCCCATCTTCCCCGTGGTCCCGTCCGCGGCGGTCGGGTCGAGACGGTTCTGGAAGTCATTGGGAATGATGAACACGTCCCGGTCCGCCCGCATCCGGGTCGCTATGGCCCAGAGGACCTCCTCTTCGTTGAAGACGTCCACGTCCTCGTCCACCACGACGGCGAGCTTGATGTAGTGGTCCAGCCCCATCAGGAGCATCAGGGCGTGGCGGGGCATCCCCTCGGCGGTTTTCTTCATCGAGAGGTAGGCGTGAAAGAGGGTTCCGGATTTGGGACAGTTCAGCGCCTTGGCCGTCGGCACCATCTCCTGGAGGCGATGGAAGACCCGGGCCTCTTTGGCCACCCGGCTCAACATCAGGTGCTCGGAGGAGTAGCCGGGAATCACATCGAGGTACCAGGCGTCCCGCCGGCGGGTCACGGCCTTGACCTGGAAAACGTTCTCCGTGGATCGCGCCGTGGTGTACCCGGTGTATTCGTTGAAAGGCCCCTCCGGCTCCCGGACGTTCGGCAGGATCTCCCCCTCCACGACGATTTCCGCATTCGCGGGGACCTGGAGGTCGAGGGTCTTGCAGGGGACCATTTCCACCGGAGACCCCAGGAGCGCGCCCCCCACCGCCAGCTCGTCCACGTCCATCCCGAACTCGGCCCCGGCGGCGACGTGAAGGGCCGGGTGGGCGCCGATGACGATGGCGACTTCAAGGGATTTCCCCCGTTCCTCCTGCCGCCGGAAGAAGTCCCAGGGATGGCCGCGCGAGTGGAGGCTTAGGCCGAACCGGTCGGGGCCCTTCATCTGCATGCGATGGTAGGAGAGGTTGCCGATGCCGGAGTCGGGGTCCCGGCACAGGAACATCCCCAGGCACAGGTATCGGCCGGCGTCCTGCGGGAAATGATGGAGGATGGGGAGCCGCGTCACGTCCGCCTCCTTCCCTTTCAGGACGACCTCCTGGACGGGTCCGGAGGTGACCGGGACCGGCGCGAGGGGCGCGGCCTCGGCGTTCAGCCATCTTTCGGCGAAGGTCCCGGCCGCGGCCCCGGCCGCCCGGGCCACGCGCTCCCGGGTGCCGAACAGGTTGAAGAGGACCGGATGATCGAACCCCTCGACGTTTTCGAAGAACACCGCCGGGGACGCCGGGAGCTTTTCGGCCAGGGTTGAGACGGCGGTGGGGAGGAAGTCCGGTCGAACCGGGTCCAACACCCGAAGGACATCTTCGGGCCGTTCCTCCTCCAGGTCCTTCCAATACGCGCGCAAATCGTTGCCCATTCATGTTCTCCTTCGATACCGGTTTCCGCTATCCCTTCCAGGAAGCGAAGCGGGACTCGATCCACGAGAAGACGAGAAAGACGCTCACACCGGTTGCGGCGAGGATCAGGATGGCCAGGAACAGGAGCTCGGTCTCCAGTTGCGTCGCCGAATAAATGACAAGGTACCCGAGGCCATGGTCGGCGCCGTAAAACTCTGCGACCACCGCCCCGATGAGGCTCAGGGAAAGACTGATCTTGAAGGCGGAAAAGATATAAGGGAGCGCTGTGGGAAGCTCGATTTTCCGGATGATTTGCCACGGGGTTGCGTTGATGGATTGCATCATCTCGACGATCCGATAGTCGGCGGCCTTGAGGCCCCGGGTGGTGTTCGTCACGATGGGGAAGAACGTGATGATCATGGCGATCATGATTTTCGGCGTAAGC
>JASLXW010000502.1:2547-2833 GCA_030740135.1 Nitrospinota bacterium | reverse complement strand
CCATGGCCAGCCGGAAGGGCCTGCCCGCCAGGTTGGCCGTGTACCAGCCCGGACGCGGCAGGGACCCGGTGATCGTCGTCGCCAGGACCATTTCCTTCGTGGCTTTGAGCATGAGCGGGTCTCCTGAAAAGTGCGGGAACGTGTGATTCCCTCTGAGGACGAAATCTCACCGGGGCAATCGAGCCCTCAGCCGGTCAATCTTACACCGGTTTCTCCACAGCCGCGTCCCGGGGTCAGTGCACGGTGATCAGCGCGCACCCGACGGCGATGACCGCGGTGCAGATCA
>JASLXW010000502.1:0-2537 GCA_030740135.1 Nitrospinota bacterium | reverse complement strand
CATCACACGCAAGGTCACCTTCTCGAGCCCTCTCAGGAAGATCGCCGCGAGGAGGATCGTCACGACCGGCGAGATGCTGGCCAGGGGTCCGATGGTCGCGATGGTCCCCCGCATGAAGGCGAACAGGTTCAGATAAAAGCCCGCCGCGAGGCAGGCCCCGGCGGCCAGCAGAAGCGGCGCCGCGCGCGCCTGCGTGGACCGACCGGCTCGCCCGGCGAAAATCCTGTAGGCGAGAAAATGTGTGGCCAGGCCGGCCGCGGACATGATCAGCGAGCCGAAGTTCGGCCAAGGGATCGCGTCCATCCCCATTTTCCGGAAGACCGCGGACAAGCCCCAGGAGACCGCCGCTAGGAGCGGCAGGGTGATTTCCCGCGCCGTCCACCGAAAGCCTTTTCTCTCGCCGGTGACCATAATGATCCCGCCGACCACGAGAAGCGTTCCGATGTAAACGCGGAGGCCGGGCCGTTCGCCCAAAAACAGGACGGCGACGAGCAAAGAGAACAGGGGTTGCGTGCTGGCCAGGGGAGTGGACCGCGCCACGCCGATTCGGTTCACGCTCGCGAAGTAGAAAAGAAGGGCGAGGCCGGGGGCGATCACGCCCGCCAGGGTTATCCACAGAAGGCCCGCCCCGGTCACCGGAGGACCCGGGCGCTGCATCCACGTCAAGGGAATGAAAAACAGAACCGTGAACGATGTCACCGCCAAGCTGCTGACCCAGGGCGTCGTGTACGGCAGCGCCTTTCGGATGAAGATGTTCCGCACGCCGAAGGCGAGCGCGGACAGCAGGGCCGAGGCCTCGGCGATGAAGGTCCATTCGGGCATTGGCGGATTATAGCCCAATGCCCGAAAAAGAAGGCGCCCTCGATCCGGCCCGCCACTTCCTCATTTTTCCTTGGGCTCCGAAGATGAAGCGCAAAGCCCTCGAAAACGCCCCGGCCCTCAATTCTGTTCTCCACGACAAGGCTTTGAATCGCGGGGGTGTCTGCGCCAAAACGACGGAAGGGCGCGGGTCTGAATCAATGAGCCCGGTGATAATAAATTTAGATTGACCTAAACCTATATTGTGATATATTGAATACCGATCAGGGCATATGAATTGCCGTTTCGGGAAATGTCCACTGAGGGGGGGATGCTTCATTTCGTTCGGGCCGTCCGGGGGGCGAGGAGGTCCGCCGCTGAATTGCCGATCGGGTTCTTACAGTGATTGACCCAGTCCGAGCCTTGCTGATCGCCGGGGTCGTCGGAGCGGCCGCCGCCATCCTGTTCTGGCCGGTCCGAGGGATCTTCCGGCGCTGCCTACGCGCCTTTCGGGCAACCGGCCGGGTTCAGACCGAAGACGCGTTGAAGCACCTCTACGACTGCGAACACCGCCAAATCCCTTGCACGCTGTACAGTCTCTGCGGCGCCCTGAACATCTCCGGGAATCGGGCCGCCGACCTCCTGGCGCGCCTGGAGGAGCTGGAGTGGGTGACGCCGGCCGATGGGGGGTATCGACTGATGCCGGATGGGCGCAGCTACGCGCTGCGCGTCGTTCGGGTCCATCGGCTGTGGGAGCGCTTCCTCTCGGACCGAACCGGCCTCGGCGCCACAGAATGGCACCACGAGGCAGAGCGCCGAGAACACACGACATCACCCGAGGAGGCCGACGCACTCGCGACCCGGATGGGCAATCCGCGCTTCGACCCCCACGGAGATCCCATACCCACCGCCCCCGGCGATGTCCCTCCCCCCCTGGGGCGGCCCTTGACCGAGCTTGCCGTCGGCGAGCTTGCGGCGGTCGTGCACGTCGAGGACGAGCCCCAGGCGATTCACGCCCAGCTCGTCGCTGAGAGCCTGCACCCGGGCATGCGCGTGCGGGTGTTGGAGACCCATCCGCAGCGCATCCGTTTCGAGGCCGACGCCGAAGAGCACGTCCTGGCCCCGGTCGTGGCCGCAAACCTGTCGGTGATGCCGCTGGCCGGAGAGCAGAAGATGGCGGGACCGTTCGTGCGCCTCTCGGGTCTGGAGCCGGGACAAAGGGCCGAGGTCGTCGGAATCTCGCGGGTCTGCCGCGGCCCCGAGCGGCGGCGTATGCTGGACCTGGGGATCATCCCCGGCACGGCCGTGAAAGCGGAGCTGAGGGGCCCCGGCGGCGACCCGACCGCCTACCGCATCCGGGGCGCCGTGATCGCCCTGCGCCGGCAGCAAGCCGACCTGATCCACGTCCACCGCATGGAGGAGGGAGATCCCCCGTGAATCCATCCGGTTCGGCGGCTTGCGGCGCTTGCGCCGCCTGCCCTGCCCACGACCTTGCCAATCTCGTCAAGCTCGGCGTCGACATGGAGAACTGGGACTACGTGGTGGCCCTGGCCGGCAACCCGAACACGGGCAAGAGCACCATCTTCAATGCCCTCACCGGACTGCGCCAGCACACCGGCAACTGGCCGGGCAAGACCGTGGCCCGGGCCGAGGGGGTCCTGAGCCATGGCGGCGCGCGGCTGCGGCTGGTGGACCTGCCCGGCGCGCTGTCGCTGGTGGCCGCGGGCGCCGACGAGGAG
>JASLXW010000501.1 GCA_030740135.1 Nitrospinota bacterium | reverse complement strand
ATTCCCGTCTTCTTCGGGCTCTACAACGCCCTGCTCGTCTCCATCGAGCTTCGCCAGTCGCCGTTTTTCGGATGGATCACCGACCTGTCGGTGCAGGATCCGTTTCACGTCTTCACCATCCTGATGGGCGCCTCGATGTTTCTCCAGCAGAAAATGACCCCCACCACAGGCGATCCGGCCCAGGCCAAGATGATGATGATGATGCCCATAATGTTCACCGGCATGTTCGTCTACTTCCCCGTCCCTTCCGGGCTGGTGATCTACTGGTTCGTGAACAATACCCTCTCCATTGTTCAGCAGTATTTCGTCAACCGATCCGTGGCCCCGCCCAAGCTGGCTGAAGAGGGCCAATAGGGAACGGCCGCCTTCTTCAAGTGGCACCCGAGGCCGATGGCGCACGTCCCGCCGCAGTGGGCGCGCATTCGGCCGACCGCAAGCGTGAGATTCGCGCCGCCGGTTTCCGTGTGACCGGCGGCTGGGAGAGCGGCGCGGACACGTATTTTCTGCTCGCCCTGACGAAGACGGGGCCAGGCTGCCGCGGCGCTTCGGGCGCCGGCGCGGCCAGGGGCCGAGATCGAATGCCGAAAAACTCTTCAATCCGGGATCATGTGGCGCTGGTGATGGGGGGAGCGGTGGGCATCGGCGGGGCGTGCGCGGAACGCTTCGCGGAAGAGGGCGCGAGGGTCGCTGTCGTAGACCTGGATTCCGAAAAGGGAGAAGCGGCCGCCGGGAAGCTGAACGCGGCGGGGGGCGAGGCCCTCTTCGTGAAGGCCGACGCCACTTCCAAGGCCGAGGTCGAGTCCGCCTTCGGGCAAGTCCTCGGCAGGTGGAACCGGCTGGACATTCTCGTCAACTGCGCGGGCGGGTATGTCGATACCTATCCGATTGAAGAGATCAAAGAAGAGGAATGGGACGCCGGCATCGCCTGGAACCTCAAGAGCGCCATGCTCTGCTGCCAGGCCGCCGCCGCTCCCATGAAGAAGGCCGGGTACGGAAGGATCGTCAATGTCTCCTCGCTGGCCGGAAGGACGGCGCTGGTCTATACGCCGCTGGACTACTGCGCGGCGAAGGCCGCCGTGATGGGCCTGTCGCGGCGCCTCTCGGCGGAACTCGGGCCCCACGGAATCACCGTGAACGCGGTCGCCCCGGGGGTCACCCTTTCGCCGCGCGTTGCCGTCATGCACCAGGACATCCTGGACGACATCGTGAAAACCATCCCGCTGGGGCGGGTGGCGGAGCCCGAGGACATCGCCGACGCGATTTGGTATCTCTGCACCCCCGGAGCGGGGTACATCACCGGGGTTTCGCTCGACGTCAACGGGGGCCGGTTCACCGTCTGAGCGGGAGGGGCGGTCCCCCGCCGGATCTCAAACTCACACCTTTTCCGAATCGCGGGAGGCGGACGGAATGGAGAGCCGATCGTCAATCCGGGGTCAGGTTGCGCTGGTCGCCGGAGGTGCGGAGGGAATCGGCGGCGCCTGCGCCGCCCGCTTCGCGGAAGAGGGCGCGAGGGTGGCCGTTCTGGACCGGAATCCGGACGCAGGAGAAGCGGCCGCCGGGAGGCTGAACGCGGCGGGGGGCGAGGCCCTCTTCGTGAAGGCCGACGCCACTTCCAAGGCCGAGGTCGAGTCCGCCTTCGGGCAAGTCCTCGGCAAGTGGAACCGGCTGGACATCCTCGTCAACTGCGCGGGCGGGTATGTCGATACCTATCCGATTGAAGAGATCAAAGAAGAGGAATGGGACGCCGGCATCGCCTGGAACCTCAAGAGCGCCATGCTCTGCTGCCAGGCCGCCGCCGCTCCCATGAAGCGGGTCGGATACGGAAGGATGGTGAGCATCGCCTCCCGCGCCGGGAGAACGGGCATCGCCTTCACCGCCCTCGATTACAGCGCGGCGAAGGCCGCCGTTATGGGGATGACCCGGAGGCTCTCGGCGGAGCTCGGCCCTTTCGGGATTACCGTGAACGCGGTCGCCCCGGGGATTACCCTCACGCCCCGATTCGCCGGAATGCGCGGGAGCGTCCCCTCGGAGGAGGTTGTGCGCTCCATCCCGCTTGGCCGCTTCGCCAATCCCGAGGACATCGCCGACCCGATCTGGTACCTCTGCACCCCCGGGGCGGGGTACATCACCGGGGTCTCGCTCGATATCAACGGAGGCGCATTCACCGTTTGACGCAACAGACCCCGCGCGGACGCCATGCGTCCACGCGGGGTCTGTTTGTTAGCGGGGCGAGCAAACGGGGCGGCCCCGGATGATGGATGCCCGCCCGGAAGGACTCTTTTTTCCGGTGCGGCAACAGAGTTGCGCGGGCGTTATATGCCGCCGCTTCCCGGGCCGAGAAACCGCCAGTCCACCTTCTGCTCGCGAGTCCTGCGCCGGTTGTTCCAGCCTGGATGCATGAAAATGTAATAAAACAAGGCGACGCCCACGGCCAGCGAAAAAAGCTCCCCGGACATGGATTTTCCCTAAGGCGACGGGCCGTCATTCCCTCCTGGTTAAATAACCGCTTTTCTTCCGCCAATATTCGGAGTTCGGTAGTGATCTATTTTGCGAAATGTCGTGATTTTGGGGAATGGGATGCGGTGCGGAGAAAGTAGGCTATGAAGTGAAGTAAATAAGGCCAACTTTCGCCCAAGCAGAGAAGTAAATAATGCCACTTCTCGCCCAAGTATAGAATGTTCCCAGGGTGGAAATTCTTGCAAGGACAAACCAAAGCTTAAAGCCTTGGTATTTTCCAGCGCTCCTCCAGATTGAAACCGCAATAAACAACTGATACGCAGCCATCGCAACCGTGAAAATCACCACTGGCAATGGGGAATCCGGATACAAAATAGCATCCTCT
>JASLXW010000500.1 GCA_030740135.1 Nitrospinota bacterium | reverse complement strand
GGCAAACTGATGCGCAACGCCATCATCCAGGGCAACCTGGACACCGGCACGACGGGCTTCTCGCCCTTCTCGACGGCTATCTCGAGAGGCGCCCGCGTCACCGCCATCGGAGTCACCGCCAACATCTGCGACACCCAGCACATCGTGGTTCCTGTGAAATCGAAGGCGAAGAGCCTCAAAGACCTCAAGGGCGTCACCTTCGCCAACAAAAAGGGCACGAGCACGGACTTCGCGTTCCAGTCCTACGTCATCCCGGCGCATGGTTTGAAGAGCTCGGACTTTCCGCTTCTCAGCGTCCGGACCACCGAGCGAATTGCGGCTATCGTTTCGGGTAACGCCCAGGCGGCCTTAGTAGGCGACCCAATGCTTGAGATTGCCATTCAGGCCGGCCAGATCCGCTCGCTTGAGAACCTGTGCAAGTACGACAAGACCCGCATGATGCACGTTGGCAACCCGGACACCCTGAAAAAGCACCCCAAGCTTTATGAGAAGTATTTCAGGGGCTGGCTCATGGCCCACAAGCTTCTCAAGGATGACCCCGACAAGTACGCCAAGATTTACCATACGGACCTTGTCGCGCTCGGCACAAAGGTGAAGCTCAACGTTATCAAGGCCGTCGTCCGGCGTCTCCGCTCGGAAGTTTTCATCACGGGTGAGGTGAAATCCTATCTGAACGACATGAACAAGAAACAGAAGAAGCTCGGCTGGATCAAGAAGATCACCGACTTCAAGAAGACCAAGTACATTGACGACTCGATCCTTCGCAAGGTCGCCAAAGAGATGAACTACTCGAACTAACGGTCCCTGCCACCAAGGGAAAATCCCCGGGGGATCCGGCCCCCCGGGGATTTTTTTGTCCGGCTCGCGAAAGTCGGTTGAGGATCAGTTTCGGTGCTCGAGAGGGTTGGTTGCGGGAGAGGGGGCTGGCATGGCGATTTATTTAGGTGAAGCGGGTCCCGGCATGCGGCGCTGATATCCTCTCTTGGCGGCAATGGAATTTTATCGAGGCCGCAAGGGGCCGCATGGCGGCGGAGGAAAGGACCGGCGCCGGGCGGCGGCAACTCATGCTGATCTAAGGTAAAACGGGGCCCGACCCTTGTAGCAGCGGGGTTCGGCAGAGAAGGCTCCGCCATCGGCTCGGAAATGGTGGGGGGGGAGGCCCGGATAAAAAAACCCCGGAGGCCGAGGCCCCCGGGGTTTTTGTTGACGTTTTAAAGAGGTTCCTAAGCCTGATAGGTTCTAGACCTTTTTATCCTGGGCGCCCATCTCTTCCATCATGCCCCATTTGATGATGGTCCGGCTTTCGATGGGCTGGAAGAGTACTTTCTCGAGCAGGTAGCCGAAAATTCCCAGAACGGCGATGGCCACCATCATGAAGGCGGTGTCGAGGTATTCCTGGGCGTCGAAGATACCCGCCGAAAGACCCCACCTGATTCCGGCCAGGGATTCCGCGCCAACGCCCGCGCGCCAGGCCCGGGCCAGGCCGATCCGCATGCCGCTCAGGATCATTGGGAGGGAGCCGGGGAGAACTACGGTGCGGAAGATGGTCATCTTGTCGGCGTTCATTGATTGCGCGGCGCGGATCCAGACCGGGTTGATCGTTTTCACACCCGTCCACACCGCCATCGCGATGGGCAAGAAAGAGGCGAACGCCGTAACGAGGATGACGGTCTGATCGCCGTTTCCGAACCAAATGACGGCAAGAGGCGTCCATGCCAGGGCCGGAATCGGGAGCATGACCGAGAGCAGGGGGACGAAAAATCCCTCCCAGAAGGCGAATCGGCCCATCAGGATGCCGACGGTGACGCCGACAATCGAGGCGATCACGAATGCGAAGGGAAGACGCCAGGCAGTCGCGAGGATATGCAACAGGATCGGGCTCTTGGCCAGCTGAACGAAATGCTCGAAGAAGCCCAGCGTGTTTTTGAAAATCAGGGCATAGACCTGCATAAGGAAGCCTGCGTCAGGGAGGCTTTCAATTTTGGCATCTTTGAGCTGGTTTAGCAGGTCTTGATCCGCGCCCAATCCGACCGCTGTGACCAAGGGTTGAAAAACCAGCTCCCACGCCCGGAACACGATAGAGCCGAAGTAGGGAAACAAATCCCCCATCTTGGGATGCAGAAGATAGGCGGTGGCCTGCCATAGCACTAAGATGATGAGGAACGGGTAAACGGGGCGTAATCTCACCAATATCGTTGGACGTTCGACTATTGTGGGGGCATCTAAGTCCAAAGGGGGAAGCCCGGATTCTGCCTGTGCCATCAGTTTAATCCTTCCCTATATTTTCAGGTTCGAAATAGCCCGGTGACAGTCATGACCAGTCACGGATCAATTCGTTGATATTGCGCTGTATCCCGATGAACTCGGTGGAAAGAGCATCCCGGGGCCGCGGCATGTCGATGGTGATGATATCGCGGATCCTCCCCGGGTTGGGGATGAACACCACGATGCGGCTTCCCATGAAGACCGCCTCGCTGAGGTTATGGGTGACGTAGAGCACCGTTTTTTTCGTCTTCTGCCACACATCGACGGTGATCTCCTGGAGCTCCTCGCGCGTCTGGGCGTCGAGGGCGCCGAAGGGCTCGTCCATCAGGAGCATCTGCGGGTCGAAGGCGAGCGCCCGGGCGACGGCGACGCGCTGGCGCATGCCGCCGGAGAGGCTGTGCGGGAACAGATCGGCGAACTCCTCCAGGCGGACGAGTTTGAGAAAATCCATCGCGATCTGATGCCGCTTCTCGGGCGGGTAGCGGTCCTTTCTGATCTTCATGCCGTACTCGACGTTCTGGATAGCGGTGAGCCAGGGAAACAGCGCGTACTCCTGGAACACGACGCCCTTGTCGTATTCGTCCGTG
>JASLXW010000004.1 GCA_030740135.1 Nitrospinota bacterium | reverse complement strand
GTCCGTCCGGCTGGGGGCGCCCGTTTTGATCTGGCCGGCGTTGCAGGCCACGGCGAGATGGGCGACCGTCGTGTCCTCGGTTTCCCCGGACCGATGGGAGACCACCGCTGTGTATCCGGACCGCTGCGCGAGGCGGATGGCGTCCAGCGTTTCGCTCAGGGTGCCGATCTGGTTGACCTTGATCAAGATCGAATTGGCGACCTTTTCGTCGATGCCCCGCTGAAGAATCTTTGCGTTGGTGACGAAGATGTCGTCGCCGACCAACTGGACGTTGTCCCCGAGGGTCTCCGTCAACAGCCGCCACCCCTCCCAATCCTGCTCGGCCATACCATCCTCGATGGAGACGACGGGATATTGGTTCACTATGCGCGCATAGAACGCAGCCAATTCCTCGGCGGTTTGTCCTTCGCGGTCGCCCACCTCATACCGGTATTTTCCGTTCTCATAGAACTCGGAAGAGGCCGGATCGAGCGCGATCCCCACGTCGCGCCCCGGGATGAATCCCGCTTTCTCAATGGCCGTCATGAGGATCTTCATCGCCTCATCGTTGGATTTCAGGTCCGGGGCGAATCCCCCTTCGTCCCCCACCGTGGTCCGGAGGCCTTTCTCGGCCAGGACGGATTTGAGGGTTTGATACACCTCGACGCCGACGCGAAGGGCCTCGGCGTAAGACGACGGTCCGCCCGGCACGATCATGAACTCCTGGATGCTCAAGTTGTTGTCGGCGTGCCGCCCTCCGTTCAAGACATTCATCAACGGCGTGGGGAGCAGATGGACCAGTGAGCCCCCGAGATAGCGATAGAGCGGGATGCCAAGATGCAGGGCCGCGGCCTTGGCGCACGCCATGGACGTGCCCAGAACGGCGTTCGCGCCCAGACGTGACAGGTTGTCCGTTCCGTCCATCTTCAGGAGCGTCTCATCGACCCGGGCCTGATCCAGGGCGTCCCGGCCGAGGAGCGCGGGGCCGATTACCGAGTTGACGTTGCTGACCGCGCCCAGAACACCTTTCCCCCGATAGCGTTCTTCCGATACGTCCCGAAGCTCGAGTGCTTCCAGCGCGCCCGTCGAGGCTCCGGAGGGAACCGCGGCCCTGCCGCGGGCGCCGTTTTCCAGGACCACGTCCACTTCGACCGTGGGGTTTCCGCGCGAATCCAGAATTTCCCGCCCGATGATTTTCGAGATCCGGCTCATGTCTTTGCCGTTGCTCCCCGCCGCTTGGACTTTCCGGAAGGCCTTGTTTCTTTCCCCGCCTTGGATGCATTGGAGCCGCGGGAAGCCCTTCCGTTCGAGGTCGGACCGGCCTTACGCCTGCGCGATTCCGCCTTCAAGACCAGCGGGACCAACTCGTCCATCCGCTTCACGAAATGGAACTCGAGGTTGTCCCGGACGTTTTCGGGCACGTCCATCAGGTCCTTTTCGTTGTCCGCCGGCAGAATGACGGTTCGAACGGCCGCGCGGCCGGCGGCCAGCACCTTTTCTTTGATTCCCCCGACGGGAAGCACCGAGCCGCGCAACGTGATTTCACCCGTCATGGCGACGTCCGGACGGATGGGCCGGGCCGTCAGGTAGGAGAGCAGGGCGCTGAACATCGTGACGCCCGCCGAAGGCCCGTCTTTCGGGATGGCGCCGGCGGGGACGTGGACGTGAAAGCCGGTCTCAAAAAAATTCTCCGCGCTGAGTCCAAGCTTCTCGGGATGGGACCGGATGTAGCTGAGGGCGGCCATCGCGGATTCTTTCATGACGTCGCCGAGCTGCCCGGTCAGGATGAGACCTTTTTCCCCTTGGATTCCCGTCGCCTCGACGAACAGGATGTCTCCCCCCGCGGGGGTCCAGGCGAGCCCCGTCGCCACGCCCGGCACTTGCGTCCGCTCTACGGCGTCGGTGCGGAATTTCCTGGGCCCCAGGTGGGCGGCCACGTTGCCGCGTCCGACCCGGGTCGGCTTCTTGCGTCCGCTGGCCACCTCCTTCGCGACCGCCCGGCAAATGGCCACGATTTCTCTTTCCAGGTTTCTGAGCCCCGCCTCCCGGGTGTAGCCGCTGATGATCTCACGCAGGGCGGCGTCGGAGAATGAAAGGACCTTGGCCTTGATGCCATGATCGCTCCGCTGCTTCGAGATCAGATAATCCTTGGAGATCCGGACTTTCTCTTCTTCCGTGTAACCCGGGAGATCGAGCACTTCCATGCGATCCCTCAGCGCGGGAGGGATCGCCTGAAGGACGTTCGCCGTCATGATGAACATGACCTGGGAAAGGTCAAAGGGTACGTCCAGGTAGTGATCGACGAAAGCGTTGTTCTGCTCCGGGTCGAGGACTTCGAGGAGCGCGGCCGAGGGGTCGCCGCGAAAGTCGGCGCCCAGCTTATCGACCTCATCCAGCATGAAAACCGGATTGCACGAGCCGGCCTTCCGGATCCCTTGGATGATCCTCCCGGGGAGGGCCCCGACGTAGGTTCTTCGGTGTCCCCGAATCTCCGCCTCGTCCCGGGCGCCCCCGAGGGACACGCGGATAAAGTTTCTCCCCAAGGCCCGCGCGATAGAACGGCCCAAAGAGGTTTTTCCTACGCCCGGCGGACCGGCGAAGCAGAGAATGGGTCCCTTGAGATCCTCCTTCAGCTTCCGGACCGCCAAATATTCCAGGATTCGTTTTTTGACCTTCTCGAGGCCGTAATGATCCTCGTCCAAGGTCTTCTCGGCTTCTGTGATGTCGAGATTGTCCTCCGTTTTTTTGGACCACGGCAGCTCGACCAGGCAATCCAGATAAGTCTGGGAGACTGTGTACTCGGCCGCCCCGGGCGACATGCGACTCAAGCGGTCGAACTCCTTCAGGGCCTCTTTTTCGACCGGTTCCGGCATCCCCGAGCCGGTGACGGCCTCGCGAAGCTCGTCCATCTCGACGCTGTGCGCGTCTTCCTCTCCCAGTTCTTTCTGGATGGCCTTGAGCTGCTCGCGCAGATAATACTCCCTCTGGGATTTATCCATTGTCTCGCGGATCTGGTCGTGAATCTTCTGTCCCAGCTCGAGGAGCTGCTCCTCTTTCGCGACGAACCCGAGCACTTTCCGGAGCCGCTGCGCCACCGAGAGCGTCTCCAACAACTCCTGTTTTTTCTCCAGCTCGATGTTCAGACTGGAACCCACGAGGTCGGCGAGCAGGCTGGGTTCGGAGATGTTCAGGGCCATGATGGCCAAGTCGGAGGGGATCTGCGAGGAAAGCTCCGTGATCTTGTTGAAATCCGTCTTGATCTGCGCCGCCATGGCGTCGATGGAAATATCTTCTTGATCCTCCCGGTCCATCAACGCGCTTACCCGGCCGCGCAAGTAGGGGTCGCTCGATGTGATCTTGTCGAGGGAGACGCGCGCCAGACCGCGGACGACGATTCGTAGGGAATCATCCGGCATCTTGAACATTTTCTCGATGACGCCGGCCGTCCCAACGGAGTGGACCTGCTCGGGTTTCGGGTCTTGAACCTCCGGGTCCCGCTGGGCGACGAAGGCGATGATCTTATCTCCCCGCAAGGCCTCGTCGACCATCTGGACCGAGCTGGGGCGGCCGACGATGAAGGGCAGCATCAGCGAAGGAAAAAGGACCGCGCCCTTCAAGGGCAGGATGGGAAGCTCGTCGGGGATTGCCGAGGCATGGCCATCTTCAGCATCCGCGGGCGGGACGTCACTTTCTGAGACGGTGGGGGCGGATGAGATCATGAATCCGGTTTTACCTGAACGACTTTCTTTCGCCGGTTCTTGGGAATATGAACCGTCAAGAAGCCGTCCTGATACTGGGCGTGGATCTGGTCTGCGTGAACCGGCGCGCCGATTCGGATGATTCGCTCGAACGGGCCGAAGTTGACCTCCATCTGGTGAAACTTTATCTTCTCCGAAGAGTGACAGGCGGCGCGGGTCCCCGTGATGCAAAGGTCCGGCTCCTGGTACGTGATGCCGATAGATTCTTTTGACATGCCGGCCAGATCGACGATGACGACAAACTCCGTTTCCGTCTCATAGGCGTCAACCGGGGGATGCCATTTGGGATCCGGCCTGGGCAACCCGGTGGAATGGCGCTCCAACGCGTGGTCCATCAGCCTCTCCAGCCGCTGCTGCATGGACTCCAGCTCACCGCCGAATCGTTGAGCCACACGCCTGTTCCCGGTTTCTGAAGAACGCAACAAACCGAACGCCTCTCCACAGAATCAACGATAGCACAAGCTTTCCCCGACCAACACTTGGCGTCTTCGCGCGGTTGACAGTCCGCCCGGCCCGCGCCTAGCCTTCCTTATTAAAAGGGCAATGCACCGGTCGAAACGGAACTGTTTCTGAGGTTATATGCGACGGGTCGGACTCATCGTCAATCCTCAATCCGGCAAAGACGTGCGACGCATCGTCGGCGGGGGGAGCACCGCGTCTTATCAGGACAAGGTGGACCTCACGCGCAGGGTGATCACGGGCCTGGTCGGGGCCGATGTCGAAGAGGTCCTCCTGATGCCCGATCCGACGGATTTGGCGAGCCGGACTTTGGGCGGGCTCGACAGCGGCCGGCAAGGTCGTTGCAAGATCCTGGGGAGTTGGGCCGATGGGTCTGCGGAGGATACGGATCGGGCGGTGGAGGCCATGCAGTCAGCGCCGTGCGGCTGTATCATCACGGTCGGAGGGGACGGGACGCATCGCCGGGTCGCGCGCCTTTGCGGCCCAACGCCGCTGCTTCCCTTGCCGGGCGGCACGAACAACGTTTTTTGCGAACCCCTGGACGGGCTTGTCGCCGGGCTGGCCGCGGGGGCGTTCATGAAGGCGGGCCGGGCCCGCGGGGACCTGTGCTGGAGGGGAAAGCGTCTGGCCGTCGAGCGAAACGAGGCGCCGTTCGACGAGGCCCTGATTGACGTGGCGGTGTCCGACCACGGCGAGATCGGGGCCAGAGCCATTTGGGAAGCCGACCGGCTCAAGGAGGTGGTTCTCTCCCAGGGACTTCCGACCCGGATTGGGCTTTCGGCGATCGGCGGCATGCTGGAGCCGTTGGGGCCGAGAGAGAGCGGAGGGCTTCACATCCGCTTGAATCCCCGAGGCAAAGGCGGGTGCGTCATCCGGGCGGGCATCCTGTCGGGTGTTCTGGCCAAGATGGTTGTCGAACGGGTTGTCAGGCTGGAAGACGCGGAGACGGTTTCTCTTCCGAAGCGGACCGGGGCCTTGGCGCTTGATGGAGAGCGGGAAATTCTCATGCGCAGGGAAGAGTCGTGGCAGGTTCGGTTGGATAGGGAAGGGCCTTGGATCATCGATGTGGAGAAAACGCTGCGCGAAGCGGTCGCGAGAAATTGGCTGAACGGCATGGATCCGGATCCCCCATTTGGATCATAAGATTCGACAGAACGAAAGGCGCTTTCTCTTGAAAAAGCAGCGTGTTGGTCTCCCCCCGGCATCTTCTCTCAGGGGAACCCTATGGGTGAAGCGAAAAGACGGGCATTGAAGGTCCGATTTGGCCGTCGGCTGAGACTTGAGTTTCATACCTGCCGAATCACTTCGCATGCGGGGCTGCCGGCCTGCCGGGAGGGCTCAAGCACTGCTCGTTGCAAAGTCTCCAGGTGAAGCTGATAAAAATAGGCGGCCACTACAAACACACTTCGAGGAGGTAAATATGACGTTGGCTTCCAGAACCCCAAAGATGATCGAGACCGACGTTCTTGTCGTCGGCTCAGGCGGGGCCGGAGGCGAGGCCGCCGTTCACGCCGCCAAAGGGGGGGCGCGGGTCCTCATTCTCGACCGGGGCACTTTCGGACGGAGCGGCGGAACCATCACCGCCGGTCATACCTGTACGGCCGCGGTTGGCGACGACGACACGCTGGACCTCCACTTTCGAGACACCGTAATCGGCGGCTACTTCATGTCCGACCAACGCCTCGTCGAACTGTACGCAAGGGAATCGCCCGAAACATTGTACGAGTTGGACGCGTGGGGCGACGGCCGGACATTCCGGAAGGACCGGGAAGGGAACTTCGACTTGGTCTGGCCCCCCGGGGGGCATTCCCGCAAGCGATCCGTTCACTACGGATTTATGACCGGCCCGCGCATCATGTGGGCGCTCCGACGGGAAATTGACCGGCTCAAAGTCCCCTGGATGGAAAATGTCCTCGTTTCCAGTCTCCTTACGGAGGATGGCAGGGTCACGGGCGTGACCGGAATGGATTTGAAGAGCGGGGAGTTCAGTGTCTTCAAGGCGAAGGCGGTTATTCTGGCCGCCGGCGGCTACTCCACCCTGTGGCCCTACCGGTTCACGACCAACGCGGTCGAGACCGGGGGCGACGTGCACGGCATGGCGTTCCAGGCGGGGGCGGAATTGGTCGATATGGAATTTATCCAGTTCGTCCCGGCACAAGTCGATCCCCGCATCACTCACATCAATCCCACATTGACGAATTTCCCCGGTTGGCGGCCCGAAATCCGGAAGCACGGAAGGTTCCGCAACGCCCCGGGCGAAGACTTTCTCGCCAACTACGATCACATTCGGAAATGGCACACCACGCGAGACGTGCGTTCGTTCGCCATCTACAACGAGGTGCGGAAAGGGCGGGGCTCCCCTCACGACGGGTGTTACATGGATCTGACCACCGTTCCATTGGACGTTCTGGATTACGAGTTCAGCAAATTCCAGGGCGGCAGGTCCGTGCCCAGGAGCTATAAGGTCAAATGTGAGCGCATCGGTTTCGACCTGTCCAAAGAACCGATGGAAGTGGGCGCCAAGGCTCATTTCACGGGGGGAGGCGTCCGGACCGGGCTGGACATGATGTCGGACATTCAGGGACTTTACGCGGCCGGGGAGGTCCAGGGCGGCGTGCACGGGGCGAACCGACTGGGGGGGAACGCCCTGACGCATGTCTTGGCTTTCGGGAGAATCGCCGGCCGAGAGGCGGCGGCCTATGCCGCTCGTCACGCGGGCGGAAACGTCTCGGCTTCGAGGGTGGAGGAGGAGCGCCGGCGGATTTTCCGCTGGACGGACGCCGGCGAATCGTCCGGGCAAAGCCCCATTCGGATTCGGCAATTGATGCAGGAAACCATGTGGGAGAAAGTGGGAATCATTCGGAACAAGGAAGACCTCACCGCCGCGCTCGACTGGTTTGCCGAGGCCAAGCGAGAGCTGCTTCCCAAGGCCGGGATCGACGCCAAGCCCAAGGCATTCAATTTGGAATGGGCGACCGCCGTCCTCCTTCCGCACCAGCTGGACACCTGTATGTTGGTGGCCCGCGCGGCCTTGGAGCGGACCGAAAGCCGAGGCAATCATCACCGGGAAGATTATCTCGAGATGGATAAGGAAAAATGGCAATGTAACACCTATCTTCGCCTCTCGGAGGACGGGGCCGTCACTCTTCGTGCAGAACCCGTTCACGTGACGTCCGTCGATCCGCTGGAAATCGGCGACGAACGTCCGCATATCGAGGCCGAAAAATGAAGTGTGTGAATTCGTCCCGTACAACATCCCGGCAACTCAACAGCCGGAACGCCGTTTGCCGCAAAGGAGAAAAGAACACATGGCTGCCGCGCGCAAGAAGAAACTCAAATCCATCTGGATACAGGATCTGACGTGAGAGGAGTCCCCCGAATCACCGCCGGACCCCGCCTTTGTTCTCGGACGCCCCTTGCCTTGACAGCCTCATGCCCCCCTTTTATATTGAAATCAGTCGATTTCAGCGGGCCGGGTCGGCTCTCCTTTTCAGGGAATCCAGGGCATGAGTGGGAAATACTCAATCCTGACTTATGGCTGTCAGATGAATGAGAATGACTCGGAGTGGATTTCGGGGATTCTCCATCGAGACGGCTACAGTCGGGCGGACAGCGCTTCAGACGCCGACCTGATCCTCCTGAACACATGCAGCATCCGGGATAAAGCCGACCACAAGATGTTCAGCGATCTGGGCCGGCTCTCCCTCCTCAAGAAAGAAAACCCGAACCTCAAGATTGGCGTGTGCGGCTGCGTCGCCCAGCGGATGGGGGCCGAAATCGTCAGGCGCGCGCCCTTTGTGGATTTGGTGTTCGGAACGCAGAACATCGCCAAGCTTCCCGAGCTCCTCGGGCGAATGCAGGACCGGGGGAAGGGCGTTGTCGACATCGAACCGGTCCCGTTCGACTGGGACGCCGACACGCCGGTCATTCGTCAATCGAAGATCAAGGCGTTCGTGACCGTGTCCGTCGGGTGCAACAAGAATTGCTCCTTTTGCATCGTGCCCATCACGCGCGGCCGAGAGGTCAGCAAGCCGAAAGACGTCATCCTCAAAGAAACACGGGTCCTCGCCGACGAGGGTTTCAAGGAAGTCACCCTCCTGGGGCAGAACGTCAATTCCTATGGCTGGGATCTCGCGAAAAAGTCCACGTTTCCTGATTTATTGCGCAACGTCGCGGCGATGCACGGGATCGAGCGGGTCCGGTTTACGACCTCTCACCCCCGCGATCTCTCCTCGGAGCTGATCGAAGTCATGGCCTCCGAGCCGAAGGTGTGCGAGTATTTTCATCTGCCCATACAATCGGGCTCTGACGTCATGTTGCAAAAAATGTATCGAGGTTACACTTCAAGTCAATACATTGATAAAGTTAATGCGTTACGTGAACAGATTCCGCATATCGCCCTGACAACCGATTTCATTACCGGATTTCCGGGAGAGAACGACGAAGATCACAGGAAATCGATGAAAGTTCTTGCGGAAGTGGAATTCGATAATATCTTCTTGTTCAAGTACTCGATTCGACCCGGCACATCCGCAGCCGAGCTCGGGGGTCAGGTTCCGGCGGAGGCGAAGGCGGAACGGTTCGACGATTTGATGAGCCTCCAGAGAAAGATCACCGAGCGGAAGAATCAAGGGTTGCAGGGAACAACGCAGGAGGTTTTGGTGGAAGGGCCCAGTCCCAAGGACCTCGGAAAACTGACCGGCCGGACGCGAACCAACAAGATTGTGAACTTCTACGGGTCGCTTCGGATGGTCGGTCGGACCCTCCCGATCAAGATCACCCGTTGCGGGCTTTACAGTCTCGAAGGCAAAGCGGCGTAGGAACTGGGGAGGACGATGAGCATGCTCGAGATGAAGGTCAAGGGTCTGACACTGGATCCCCTCACCAATATGCCGATTGTCATTCTCAAAGACACCGACGAAAAGAAGGTTCTCCCCATCTGGGTCGGCATTTTCGAGGCGAATGCCATCGCCTTGGAGATGGAGCAGGTCAGTACGCCCCGTCCCATGACGCACGACCTGCTCAAAAACATCATCGAAGGCTTTCAGGCGCAGGTTGCGCGGATTGTCGTCAACGATTTGAAGGACAACACCTTTTACGCGGTCATCACAATCAACCTCAACGGCAGCGAAGTGCTCATCGATGCCCGCCCCTCGGATGCCATCGCCCTCGCCTTGCGTGTGAACGCCCCGATTTTCGTGGCCGAGAAGGTCATCGAAGAGGCCAAGAGCATCGAGTTCACCGAGCAGGTGGCGTCGGGTGAGCGGGAGGGCGAAAACATGCCCGAAAGTGTTGATTGGAAAAAATGGCTGGAAAATCTCAAACCCGAGGATTTCGACAAGTACGAACTATAAGGGCGGCCCAAGAGATTTCGTTCCGAAAGTCCGACGTATTCTTTCTCATCCTTTATTCGGGTTTCATCTTCTTCCTTTCAACGCGCCCGGCCCCCGCTCCTTCCTACGTCCTTTTTCCCCACATCGACAAACTCTTTCACGCCATCGAGTACAGCGTGTTGGGTTGCTTATGGCTTCGCGTCCTGAGCCGGGTTTATCCCGAAGGGCGGGGGCTCAAGGCGCCGATCTTCTCGCTGATCATCTGCCTGATCTACTCCGCGGCGGATGAGTCTCTGCAACGTCTTGTGCCGAGTCGGTTGTCCTCGGCGGGGGACGCGCTCGCAGACGGCGCCGGCGCGGCGATCGCCATCGGCGTGATCCGGTGGGCGCGCGGGCGGAGCGTCCGGAGGACCGAGAGGAAGGTTTCGCGCGCGTCGGGGCTGTGACATACTGATCCGCGAGGGATGTCCCCGCCCTGAAATGGAGACCGCATGAAATTGAGGTGCTGCTGATGGCTCAGATCATCCATCCGGTGAAAGGCCTTCCCCTGGTTCATCGGCCGAGGCGCCTGCGTGAAACCCGGGCCATTCGGCGGATGGTCCGGGAGACGCGTCTCGACGCCTCGGCGTTCATTTTCCCGATGTTCGTTGTGCCCGGGGAGAACGTGCGCGCGGAGATCCCGCCCATGCCGGGAAATTTTCAGGTTTCGCTGGATATCCTCATCGACGAGGCCACCGAGGTGATCGAAGCCGGCGTTCCGGCCGTGATGCTGTTCGGCATCCCGGATTCGAAGGATGAGGAAGCGACGGGCGCCTGGGCGGAGGACGGCATCATCCAGCGGGCGACGCGGGCGCTGAAGCGGGCGCACCCGGAGCTGGTGGTGATTGCCGACACCTGCCTGTGCGAGTACATGAGTCACGGTCACTGCGGCGTGGTCGGCGAGGACGGCCGGGTGGAGAACGACGCCTCGGTGGAGGTCCTCGCCCGGACGGCCGTTTCCCAGGCCCGGGCGGGGGCGGACATGGTGGCGCCATCGGACATGATGGACGGCCGCATCGGGGCCATCCGGGAGGTCCTGGATCAGGAGGGCTTTTCCCGGGTTCCGATCATGAGTTATGCCGCCAAGTACGCGACCTGCTTTTACGGACCCTTCCGGGTCGCCGCCGAATCCGCCCCCGCCTTCGGGGACCGGCGCTCCTACCAGATGGACCCGGCCAATATCCGGGAAGCCCTTCGGGAGGTCGCTCTGGACATCGAGGAGGGGGCGGACATCATCATGGTCAAGCCCGCGCTTCCCTACCTGGATGTGATCTGCCGCGTCCGCGAGGCCTTTGACGCGCCCCTGGCGGCCTATCAGGTCAGCGGGGAGTTCGCCATGATCAAGGCCGCCGCGCAAAACGGCTGGATCGATGGAGAGCAGGCGATGATGGAGGTTTTGACATCGATCAAGCGGGCGGGGGCCGATCTCATCCTGACCTATTTTGCGAAGGACGCCGCCCGGATTCTGAAGGCCGGATAAAGAATGGCCGGAGGCTTGGGCGCGGCATCGGGAGAAGTTGCCGGGGGGGGAGAGAGGCGGGTTGAAGTGGCTTCGGAAGAATCGGTTTTGGGCGAGGAAGAATTTCTGGGATTTCCGATCCGGCTGGAGGCGTGTTGGCAGGGAACCGACCTGGCCGTCCGACTCTACGGCGGGGATCGCCCCCATGTCGGATCGGTGGTCTTCGCCGTTGTGAGGCCCAGTCTTCAGGATCCCGACATCACGTCCTCGACCGCAAGTGTTTTGAATCGCCCGGGCCACCAGGACGAATGGCCGGCCCGGCGGATTGCCGAAGAATTCTCCTCCCGCCTCAAGACGAATGTGGCGGTTTTGTGCGGCATCCACTATGACGATTTGGATCGCGAACAGATCGAAGACGTGAAACGGTTGTGCGAATCGCTTGCGCGCAAGGTCCTCCCGCTTCTTGACGAGCAGGCCCGGAAGCGGCCGGAGGCGGGAGATGTCTTGGATGAATGACGTTGTTGAGCCGGAACCGGATTCTCTCATCCAGGACGCCATGTCCGGATCAAGAATCGTTGACGCACATGGGGATTGAGCGACAGGGGAGAAACCCTCGGTGAAAAGGAAAGAGATCGTCTTTCTCAGCGGGGCTCGGACGCCCATCGGCTCTTACGGGAAGACCCTGAAGGACTTCACCGCGACCGAGCTCGGGACCGTGGCCGCGAAGGGGGCGTTGGCGCGATCGGGCGTTTCGCCCGAAGACATCGACCACGTCGTCTTCGGCAACGTGATGCAGACCAGCGAAGACGCGGCCTATCTGGCCCGGCACGTGGGACTGAACGCGGGCGTCCCCATCGCCACCCCCGCCCTGACCGTGAACCGGCTTTGCGCGTCCGGGTTTCAGGCCGTGATCGAAGGGGCCTATCAGCTCCTGTTGGGCGAGGCCGATTTCGTCCTGGTCGGCGGCGCCGAGTCCATGAGCCGGGCGCCCCACGCGATGTACGGGGCGCGATGGGGTTTCAATCTGGGGGAGGGAAAGTTGGTGGACACCCTGGCCGCCGGATTGACCGACGCCCGGTGCGGGTGCGGCATGGGGATCACCGCCGAAAACCTTGGCCGGAAGTACGGCGTCACCCGCGAGGAATCCGATCATTTCGCCTGTCAGAGCCAGCAGCGCGCGAAGGAGGCGGCCGCTTCGGGCAGATTGGCCGAAGAAATCGTCCCGGTGATCGTCAAGGGCCGGAAGGGGGAGGAGACTCCCTTCCAGGTGGACGAGCATCCGCGGCCCGACGTGACGCCCGAGAAGCTGGCCGCCCTCGCGCCCGTCTTCGATGAGGAAGGGATAGTCACGCCCGGCAACTCCAGCGGAATCAACGACGCCGGGGCGGCCCTGGTCATGACGACTGCCGAGGCGGCGAAGGAAAGGGGCCTCTCCCCCATGGGGCGGCTCATCTCCTGGGGGGTGTCCGGCGTCGAGCCGGAGATCATGGGGATCGGCCCCGTCCCGGCTTCCGGGATCGCCTTGGACCGCGCGGGGCTGAAGCTCGATGACATGGAGATCATCGAGGTGAACGAGGCCTTCGCGGCCCAATACGTGGCCGTGGAGAAAGAGATGGGGCTGGATCGGTCGATCGTGAACGTCAACGGCGGGGCCATCGCCCTGGGACACCCGGTTGGGGCGACGGGCGCGCGGCTGACCGTAACCCTCCTGAAGGAGCTGAGCCTCACCGGCAAGAAGCTGGGGCTCGCGACGGCCTGCGTGGGGGGCGGGCAGGGGATGGCCCTCGTCCTGGGCGCCGCCGAGTCGGCTTGAGGCTTTGGGTCTTGTCCGATTGAGCGGGTGCGCGTCGATGAATGACGATGATTTCCTCGCGCTGGTTGAGGATGTGATCGAAGGGGTCTGCCGAGAGTTGAACGCCGACGTGGGGGCGCGCCTGGAAAACGTCGAGATTTGCGTGGAGACGTGGCCGTCCGAGGAGGTCCTCGAAGCGGTCGGCGTCCCGGATGGGGGGACGCTCTACGGCCTGTATCAGGGAATCCCCCGAACCGAGCGGTCCTTTTTTCAGTCCACGGCCTTCCCCGACCGGATCACCCTGTACCGAGGCCCCATTGAGATGGAGACCGCCGACCCGGCCGGGCTGCGCGGAATCGTCCGCAACACCGTCATCCACGAAATCGCCCACCATTTCGGAATCAGCGACGAAAGATTGATCGAGCTGGGCGCGTATTGATTCAAGCGGGCCGGTTCGACCTCCACCCAAATCTGCCGCTCCCGGGCGCCGATGATCCGGACGGCGGCCACGCCCGGGATGCGGCGAAAGTCCTCCTTGAGGTCGCGGGCGATCGTCCGCAGGGAGCCCTCGGCCACGTCCCCCGCCAGGGAGACGGTGATCACCGGCTAGGCGTACTTGACCTCTTGAATCAGCGGCGGCTTGGCGTCGTCGGACAGATCGGCGACGTTGTCCATCGCGCCCCGAACGTCGGACAACGCCCGGCTCATGTCGGTGTCCGTTTGGAACTTCAGGAGGATCTCGGAAATGCCCTCGTGGGAGATCGAGATCAGCTCGTCCAGCCCGTCGAGCTCGGCCATCTCTTCTTCGATTTTGGCCGTGATGAGTTTTTCGATTTCTTCCGGAGAGGCGCCGGGATAGAGAGTCTCGATCCGGACGGCCTGGCGGGGGAGCGCCGGGAAGATCTCCCGGTGCATGGAGAAATACGTCGCCAGGCCGGCCCCGATGAGGAACAGCGTGAGCAGGTTGACGATGACGCGGTTGTTGACGGAAAAGACGGCGAGCGTTTTCACGGGCCGAGGGGGCGGTCCACGGACTCGGGAATCCGTCCAGGACGCTCCGTCACGATCCGGACCGGCGGCTCTTCCACCGCCTGAAGCCACCAGACGGCCCCAAGCGTCAGGGAGGCGATGACCATCAGCATGAAGAGGGAGAGGACCCACCGCCTGGTTAGATTCCGTTCTCGGGATTGGCGGGGGTCGCCGTCCTTGCGCAGAGGCGGATCCCCCCTCGGTTTCCGTTGGGTGTGCGGACGCGGAGGGAGGTTCAAGGAGCAAAGCCGGCTCGGAGGGTGAATCGCCGTTGACCTTGCCTTCTGCCGTGGCGGGAGGCTCTGCCATCTTCAACCTGTACTCGGCCCGATTCGGGCGTATGGTACGATGAGGTCTATGGGGTCGACGGTTGGGATTCAGGGAAATGTCTCCCGCCGCGCGGCCTTCTTGTGGATGCGGATGTCGGCGCTTTTCATCTCCTTCGGCCGCACGGAATGGGAAACATCGGATGCTCGCCATCTCCACAGCCTACTGGCCTTCGCTTGAGGACGGCCAAAAGATCCTGGATGAGGCGGACCGCCTGGGTTTCTCCGCTATCGAGATATCGAGTTATACGGGCCGGAAGGCCCTGGATGAAATGCTCCCGGCGCTCAGGCGGATGCGATTCAAGACCGTGAGCCTCCATAACCCGTGCCCCAAGTATGAGCCGAGGTTGCTGCCTTGGGAGACGGAGCGCCCCGAGCCGCTGGTGACAGCGGAGGATCCGGAGGAAAGGAAGGCCGCCGTCGATCTGGCCTGTATGACCATCGAGCTGGCCGCCGATCTCGAGGCGGGGGCCGTCGTCCTTCACCTGGGGACGACGGAGATGCCCGCGCCGACGGAGGCGTTGCGGGAGATGTTCGACCGCGAGAGGGTCGAGACCGATGAAGGGCGCGAGCGCGTCGCGGAGATCCTGGAAGAGCGCGCCCGGGCGGGGGAGGGGGTGTGGGACCGGCTCTCCTTCAGCCTTGAGGCGTTGACACAGAAGGCCGAGCGCCTCGACGTATTCCTCGGAATCGAGAACCGGATCCACCTCCCCGAGGTTCCCACGTACGAAGAGATCGGCCGAATCCTTTCCGAATTCGAGGGAGGAAACTTCCGGTACTGGCACGACATCGGCCACGCGACCGTCCATCAGAACCTGGGGCTGATCGACATCGAAAAGACCTTGACCGGGCTGGGCGGACGCCTTCTCGGGTTTCACATCCACGACGCGAAGGGGTATGACGACCACATCGCCCCGGGGAAAGGAGATTCCGACTACGCCGCTGTCGCTCCCTATCTGACGTCCGAGACCCCGCGCGTCATCGAGACCCATCCGCAGGCGCCCGAAGAGGAACTCCTGGAAGGGCTCGGGGTTCTCCGGGAGGCGGGCGTCCTCGACCCGGCGGATTAGGGTGCGGGACCGGCGATTCACCGGCTTGGCTCTTGTTGCGGGCGCGTCTATGTAGGAATTGCGGGACGGGTCTCGCAAGAAGCGGAAGCCGCCGACAAAACGTGCGCGGCGACTCTGGCGGTTCCAACACAGGGGTGGGCGGGAGGGCCACGGATGCCCGGCGAGTTCGAAAACATCCTCTATGAGGAAGGGGCGGGGCGGGTCACCGTCACGATCAACCGTCCTCCCTTGAACCTGATCGATCTGGAAACCTTTCAGGAAATGCAGCGCGCCCTTCGGCGGGCCCGAAAGGTCGAGGGTCTCAAGGCGCTGGTGTTGACCGGGAGCGGTGAGCAGGCCTTCTCCGCGGGCATCACAATCGAGAGCTTCACGCCGGAACGGATACAAGGGTTTCTGGATGTCGCGCGCGGCACGATGGGGATCTTGGAGGAGATGGATGTCGTGACCATCGCGGCCATCAAGGGACTGGCCCTGGGGGGCGGCTGTGAGCTGGCGAGCTGCTGCGACCTGATCCTGGCGGCGGACACCGCCCAATTCGGATTCCCCGAGGTCAAGGCCGGCCTGTTCCCGCCCGTCGGGGTGGCCGTACTTCCCCGGTTGGTGGGTTTGCGAAAGGCCCTCGAGCTCGTGTTGACGGGGGACATCATCGGTCCCCATGAGGCGCAGAAGCTGGGCCTTGTGAATTTGGTTCACCCGTTGGAAGAGTTCGATCGCGCGGTCACGCGATTTGTGGGACGGATCAACCGGGCCAGCGCCGCCGTCCTGCGGATCGCGCGCCGGGCGCTCTATGCCTCGGCGGATACAAATTTGAAGATCGCCCTGGACCGCAGCGGATCTCTCTACCTTCATGACCTGATGAACACCGAAGACGCCCACGAGGGACTCGCCGCCTTCCGGGAGCACCGCCGCCCTCGATGGAAGAACCGGTGACGGGCGAGCCGCGTGATGCTGACGCGCCCCGGCCCGCCCGGCCCTGAAACGCCCGTCCTCCCCGCCGTTCAAGCACGCCGTCGAACGGTCCGATGAGCCGCGTGATAAGATGGCGCGATTGTCGGCCCGGGGCGGGTCGGTTTCGGGGGGTGGAACAAGGGCGATGGACGAATGGGTGGACCGGATTCGACAGGGAGACATCGGGGCGGCGTCGCGCCTGATCTCGATGGTCGAGAATCGCCGCCCCGAAGGCCGGGAAGCCATGAAGACCATCTTCAAGATGGCCGGGCGGGCGATCGTGATCGGGATCACGGGCCCGCCGGGGGCCGGGAAAAGCACCTTGGTTGACAGACTCACCCGGCTTTACCGGGAGGACGGAAAGGCCGTCGGAATCCTGGCCATCGACCCGAGCAGCCCGTTCAGCGGGGGCGCTTTGTTGGGCGACCGGGTTCGAATGAACCGTCACGGGATGGACGAGGGCGTTTTCATCCGGTCCATGGCCTCGCGCGGAATCCTCGGCGGCCTGGCCCGCTCGACGGATGACGCGGTTCATATCATGGACGCCGTGGGGCGCGACGTAATCCTGGTCGAAACCCTTGGCGTGGGGCAGGACGAAGTCGCCGTCACGGCGCTGGCCGAATTCACCCTGGTGATTCTTCAACCATCGACCGGCGATGAGATCCAGATGATGAAGGCCGGATTGCTCGAGGTCGGGGACCTGTTTGTGGTGAACAAGGCGGATCTTCCGGGAGCGGGGGAGACCGCGCGGGAGGTGCGCGAGATGCTTCATCGAGCGGCGCCCCCCGCGCCGGACGCGGCCGCCGAGGATGGGGATCGGGATGTTTTCTTGACGATCGCAAAAACGGATCAAGGGGTGCGGCCGCTTTACGACGGGTTGCAAGCGCTGCGAAAATCTTTGGCGTCCAGGCCGGAGGCGTTGGCCTACCGGCGGCGGGTCAGGGTCCGCGCGAACCTCCGGGCCGTGTTTCTGGAAGAGATTGGAAACCGGGTGTGGCGCGGAATCGAGCGGGACGGCCGCCTGGCGGGCTGGATAGACGAATTGTTCAACCGGTCAACGGATCCCTACTCGCTCGCGGAAGGGGTCTTGGACCCGCTGAGCGCCCACCTTGCCGCCGACGAGGAAATTTCGGGTTGACCGGATGATAGCGGCATTCATGCTTCGCCTGCGCCCCTTGTTTCCCCGCCGGTGTTCGGTCCTGGCAAGGCTCCTGTTCGCCACGGCAGTCTTCGCCCAGTGGGTTCCGTCTCCCCAAAGCGCGGAAATCATGGGCGGATCGGAAAAGAGGTTCGGGCCGGACCCCGTCGCCATGGTCTACGTCCCGGCCGGCTCTTTCCTGGTCCGCGTCGGGTGGAAAATGCCGCTCACCGAGAGGCTGAAAGGGGTGGAATGGGAGAAAAGGACAGAGGACGGGAAGCCCGTTTACAATATCCGTCTGACCACCGGGCCCTATTTCATCGATCGCCATGAGGTCTCCAATCTTCGATATGAAGTCTTTATGAAGAAGACCGGCCACAGGACTCCGGGATTCTGGAACGATTCCAGATTCAATGGGCCGCGCCTGCCCGTGGTGGGCGTCTCCTTTGAGGATTCCCGGGCCTATTGCAAGTGGGCCGGCAAGCGGCTTCCGACGGAGGCCGAGTGGGAAAAATCGGCGAGGGGAACGGACGGCCGGATGTTCCCGTGGGGGAGCGCGGCCGACGAATATCCGAACCCTTTGGACCGGGCGAACTTCAATCCCATCCTGCGAACCGGGGTGGACTACTACACGTCGGATTTCTCGGCCGATGGTTACCATTTTCCCGCGCCGGTGGACGCCTTTCCGCGCGGCGCCAGCCCCTATGGGGCGCTTCAGATGGCCGGCAACGCCGCCGAGTGGGTCTCGCGCCCCTACAGGCTGGGCGTCGCCGGAGAGAAGCGGACCTTCCCGTCGGCGCCCGGCGCCTGGGGCCTTCAGAAAGGGGGGAGTTGGCTCCACCTTATTTACAAGCTTCGCGCGGTGGAGCGCAGGTGGAGCGATAAGCGCTTCACGCGCGACTTCTCGGCCGGGTTCCGGTGCGCGAGGGATTCTTGATGACCTTTGGACGCGGGGAGCTGAAGTCGTCTCGCCGTCGGACCGCCGTCATCTGCCTGGTCCTCGCGGTCCTGACCCTCGTCTATTTCCGGGACACGCTCCTCGGAAACCGCGTCTGGTCCGACGGCCCTTCCATCTTTTCCGCTTATCCCTGGAAAACCTATAGTCCCTACCGGGATGTGGAGCAAAGGATTGAGCTCGACAACGCCCGCTACTATCTCCCCCACCAGCGCTTTATGGCGCGGGCCATGTTCGAGCGGGGGGAGTTCCCCCTGTGGAATCCGTACATCCTGGCCGGAACGCCCTTCTTCGCCAGCGCCAACAAGCACACCCTCGCCCTCACCAACCTGATTTACGCCTTCCTAGATTTTCCCTCCGCCGTGAACTCGGCGGTCGCCGTCCAGGTCTTTCTCTCCGGGTTGTTCATGTTCATTTATCTGCGGGCCGTCCTGGGCCGGGAGGAGCATTTTCCCGCCCTGGCGGGCGCGCTCCTGTTCATGTTCTCGGGAGACTTGATCGAGCGGACCTTCGTCCTCAGCATTGAAGAGCTGATGTGGACCCCCCTCGCGTTGTGGGCCCTGCACCGCGCCGCCGCGCCGCCGTTCCGGCTCTGGCCTTTCGCGGGCGCGGGATTGTTCCTGTCTCTCATTTACTTGGGCGGGCACGAGTTCAACACGCCCGTTTTGTATGGCCTGTTCGCCGTCGTTTGGCTGGCGACCCTCCTGCGCGGCTGGAGGGGGTGGGATCGGAAGTTCCGGGCTGCGTTCATCGGCGGGTCCGCGGTGTCTGTGTTGGTGTGCGTCGGTCTGTCGGGGATCAAGCTCCTGCCTTCGGTGGAGAACTATCTCCTTTCCTCGCGGCTCCTTGCCGGTTACCCCATCGACGTGGAATCGGGGGACGCCTCCGGGTCCGCCCTGGTCAAGCAGTTGGGATACGTGGGGCTGAACCTGGCCTTTCCGATCCGTCCGCCGCTGATCCTCCAGGCCTTTGGGGGAAACCTGTTTTATTTCGGGTTCCTGGCGTTGATCTGCCTGGCGGCGGCGAGAGGACGCCCGCGGGGCTGGCCGGACGGCTTGTTCCTGGCGGTGGGGATGATCGGGTTGGGCGTAAGCGTCGGGGGAAGGTTTTCGATGGCGCTCCTCACCGAGACCTTCGGCGAGCTCCGTTGGGTCTCCATCCTGCGCCCCTACGCACAGCACCACAACCAGGCGCTTTTGACGACGACTTCTTTTCCCGTGGCCGCGGCGGCCGCCCTGGGCGTTTGGGTCGGGCGGGCCGAAGACCCGGTTTGGCGGCGGAGGTCGGCGGCGGGGCTGGCATGTGTTTGCGTTGTCCTGATCCTCGCCGGCGGGCTCGGGCCGCGCGTCGGCGGGGAAAAGCTGGCGCCGTTTTTCCGAAACTTCTCGGTTTGGATGGCGGCGGGGGTCGCGGGCGCCGCCGCGCTCATCTTTTTCGCGCGCCATCGCGGTCTTCTCTCCAAAGACTTTCTGTGGATTGGGCTACTGGCGCTCATCGCCGTGGACCTGATGACGATGGTTCGGCTTCCGTTCCTCCTTCCCGAGCGCGGCCGGTTCTTTCCGCGGACGGAGTCCGTCGAGTTTCTCCGGCGCATGCCGGGCCGCTACCGGGTGGTGGCCTTCCAGGATCATGAAGGCCCCTGGTCGTGGTTCTCCGCCGTGCTTCCGCCCAACACGGCCATGGTCGAAGACCTCGAGGACATGCGGGGCTGGTCGAACTTCATGCTGCGGCGTCACGCCCAGGTCTTCAGCGGGGTCGAGAACTCGAACCTGGCCAGTCTGGATCGCCTCTACCGGAACCGGATCGACCTCTACCGGAACCAAGCCTGGTTCAGGTGGCTCGACCTGTTCAACGTCAAATACGTCCTGCTCTCCAATGATGAGGATGACCTGTTGCGGCCCCCGAAATTTCGGCTGGTCCATAGCGGAGAGATCAGGATCTATGAGAATATGAACGTCCTGCCCCGAGCGTTTGTCGTTCACCGCTACGAGGTGGAAAAAGACCCCGCCCGGGCGATTCGGCGTCTTTCCGAGGCGTCCTTCGACTTTCGCGACCGCGTATTGCTGGACGCCCCCTTGCCGCCGAAGTTCGGCGTTCGCCTCTCTCCTCGAAAGGGAAAGGGCGCGCGGGATTCGGCGGATGGCCCATCCGTTCCGTCTCCGGGAGCGGGGGGTCGCCCTTTCCGCCCCGGGGCGGAAATCGTCGGGCGCCGCCTGAACGAAGTAACGATTCGGGTCCATTCGGACCGGCCGGGCTTCCTCTTTCTGGCCGACAGCCACCATCCGGGATGGCGGGCGACCATCGACGGGAAGGAAACGCCCGTGACGCCGGCGAATTTTGTCTTCCGGGGCGTGCCGGTCCCGGAGGGGGAGCACGTGGTCGTCTTCCGCTTTCGGCCGGGAAGTTTTGTGGTGGGAATGGTGGTTTCGGGCGGGACAGTGGTGTTCCTGTTGATCGCGGCCGCGGTCTCTGTCCGTCGACGAAGAGCAAACGCGGTCGCCCTGAGCGGCGACCCGTCCGAAAGCGAGGCCGAGTCTTGACGGAGACGGGCGCGGGCGGCGGGCCGGACATCTCCATCGTCATCCCGATTTACAACGAGGCCCCGTTCCTCCTGAACGCCGTCCGGGCGATCATCGGGGAGATGCGCGCAAAGGTGGATCGGCGGTTCGAGTTGATCCTCGCCGAGAACGGGAGCCGCGACTCGACCATCCCCGTCGCGGAATCGCTGGAGCGGGAATTTCCGGGCGTCATCCGCGTGCTGAGCCTTCCCCTGCCGGATTATGGCGGCGCGATGCGGGCCGGGTGCCAAACCGCCCGGGGCCATTTCATCGTCAACTTCGACCTGGACTACTGGACCGTGGATTTTATCCGCGACGCCCTGGAGGGGATGGACAATCTGGATCTGGTGATCGCCTCCAAGAACCTGCCCGCGTCAGAGGATCGCAGGAACATCCTGCGGCGATTCAACACGTGGGGATTCCGGCAGGTCCTCCACATCCTCTTCGACTATCCGTATCACGACACCCATGGGATCAAGATTTGGCGGGCTTCGGCCGTGCGGGAGATCCTGCCCGAGGTTCGCTTCGACCGCGACCTGTTCGACACGGAAATGATTCTGCGCGGCGTCCGCGCCGGGTGGAGGGTCCGGGAGGTTCCGATTGTCGTCGAGGAAAAGCGCAGCCCCCGGCTCAGCATCCTGCCGAGGATCGCCAGAACCCTGCGCGACCTGATCACGCTTCGAAAACTGATGAAACCGTGAGGCGCGGCCGGGTCAATCCTGCGCGGCGGCCCGTGGAGAGGGCCCGCGCCCGGCGGGGGTCTTTCTGGCAAGGAGGTTTCCCATGCACAACAGGTCCAGATCCGCTTTCAGGAAACACGCCACGGCGTCCTCCGGGGTGTTGACGATGGGCTCGCCCTTCACATTGAACGAGGTGTTCAGGAGGATCGGCACGCCCGTCTTCGCGCCGAAGGCTTGCAGCAGCTCCCAGTAAAGCGGGTTGGAATCCCGCGCGACCGTCTGGACGCGCCCCGTTCCGTCCACGTGCGTGACGGCGGGGATGAGGTCCCGGGCGCCGTCGCGCACGCGGTAGACCTGTGTCATGAACGGGCAGGGGAGGGTCCCGTGGAAAAACTCCGAAAGCCTCTCCTCCTGGACCGAGGGCGCGAACGGCCGAAAGGCCTCCCGGAATTTGACCTTGGCGTTGATGATGTCCTTCATCTCCGCCCGGCGGGGGTCCGCCAGGATGCTTCGCGCCCCGAGGGCCCGCTGGCCGAACTCCGTCCGTCCCTGGAACCACCCGATCACTTCGCCGCCGGCCAGGGCGCTCGCGGCGGCGGAGATGACGTCCGCGGAGACTTCGTATTCCAGGCCGCCCCCGGCCAGGGCGGCCCGCATGTGCGCTTCTCCCCATTCGGGGCCGAGTCGGGCGTCCCGAAGAGGCGCGGCGCGGTCCATCCCCAAGACGGCATGGCTGACGTAAAGCGCCGCTCCCAAGGAAACCCCGGCGTCCCCCGCGCAGGGGGGGATGAAAATGCGGTCGGCGACGCCCTCGTCGATGATTTTTCCGACGGCGACCGAATTCAGGGCGACGCCCCCCGCCAGGCAAAGATTGGGGCTGCCGGATTCGATCCGGGCGATCCGGGCGAGGTGAATAAGGACTTCCTCCGTCCGGGCTTGAAGGGAGGCGGCCAGGTCTTCGTGTTGTTTCTCGACGGGGCCGTCGGGTTCCCGGGGGGAGCCGAACGTTTGAACGAACCGCTTGGAGAAGAAGTTCTCCCGGCCGACGTGGTAGCCGAAGTAGGCGGGATCGACCCTGAACCCCTTGTCTGTGAGGGTGATGATCTCCCGGAACCGGTCCAGGCGGGCCGGCTCGCCGTAGGGCGCGAGGCCCATGACTTTGTACTCGTCGCTGAAAATCTGGAACCCCAGGAACTGTGTGACAGCCGTATAGACGGCGCCCAGGCTGTGCGGCCATCCCTGGGAGCGCAGGCGCTCCAGGTCCGTTCCTTTGCCCTTGCCCATCCAGACGGTCTCCCACTCGCCGACGCCGTCCACCGTGAGGACCGCCGCCTCTTCGAAGGGAGAGGGATAGAAGGCGCTGGCGGCGTGGGCGAGGTGGTGATTGATCGGGTGGAAGGGGCCCCGGTATCCGGTCCGTTTGGTAAAATGCCCCCGGGCGTTGTCGAGCTGGACGTGACGGCCCGAGGACTGGATGAAGATTCGGATCGACGCGGGGAAATGGCGAAGGACGTGAAGGACCTTTTCTTTCCTGTGGGCGCGGGGATTCCACGCGACCGCGACCGCCTCCAGGTCCCGGACGTCGACGCCCCCCCATTCCAGGCAGAAGGCGAGGGCGGACGCGGGGAACTCCCGGTCGAATTTCCGGCGGCTGAACCGCTCCTCCTCGGCCGCCGCGAGGATGTTCCCGTCGCGGACAAGCGAAACGGATGAATCATGGCGCCCGAAACAGTAGAATCCCAGAATGTCGCCCTTGCTCACGCCTTCTCCTTTTTTCGCCGCGGCGGGCCGTTGCCTTCTCGCGGACCGCTCAATGTAGAACACACGGCCCGGACGATCAACGCCCTTTGCCCGAACCGTGAATTCATGACCTGGAACGCTGAAGAATCAGCGGGACCGGACGATTGTGATTGATTCGCGGAGGACGACGCTTCATGCTCGTCCCGAGCGCGGCAGGATCCGCACGACTCGCCGGCCGGAATACCGGTCGGGGGTTGAACACTGAAAGGAGGGATCTCGCAAGATGGCCAGATACACCTACCCCTTCGGAAAAGGGAGAACGGACGGCGGGGCCGACATGAGAAACCTCTTGGGCGGCAAAGGGGCCAACCTGGCGGAGATGTCGGGCCTGGGCCTGCCGGTTCCGCCCGGTTTCACCATCAGCACGGAGGCCTGCGTCCGCTATTTTCAGAGGGAAGGGGAATATCCCGAAGGCTTGTGGGAAGAAATCACCGAGCACCTAGCCGGACTGGAAGGGGTGCTGGAGGCGAAGCTCGGCGATCCGGAGAACCCCCTGCTCGTTTCCGTTCGGTCGGGCGCGCGGGTTTCCATGCCCGGAATGATGGACACCGTGCTCAACCTCGGTCTCAACGACGACAGCGCGCGGGGTCTCGCCGCCCGCTCCGGGAGCGACCGCTTCGCGTACGACAGCTACCGCCGGTTCCTGACGATGTTCGGAGACGTCGTCCTCGGCCTGGAATTCAGGGATTTCGAAATGCGTCTCGAGGCCCTCAAGGACCGCGAGGGCGTGCGGCTCGACACCGAAATCAGCGTGGACGGGCTTCGCTCGCTGGCGGAAGAGTTCAAGGGCCTCATCCGTGAGAAGACCGGGCGGGACTTCCCCCAGGTCCCCATCGACCAGCTCAAGGTGGCGATCAACGCCGTGTTCGATTCCTGGAACTCCGAGCGCGCCGGCGCCTATCGCCGGATCAACCGCATCCCGGATGACTGGGGGACGGCGGTGAACGTCCAGGCTATGGTTTTCGGCAACCTGGGGGAAACGTCCGCGACGGGCGTTGCCTTCACGCGCGACCCGTCGACGGGGGAGCGGAAGTTCTACGGGGAATTCCTGGTCAACGCCCAGGGGGAGGATGTTGTGGCGGGAATTCGCACACCTGAGCCTATCGAGCGTCTGGCCGATATAATGCCTGAGTCTTATCAACAGCTTGAAGGAATTTATCAAACGCTGGAGTCTCATTATCGGGATATGCAGGACCTGGAATTCACCATCCAGGACGGCACGCTCTACATGCTCCAAACGCGCGGAGGAAAGCGGACCGCCACGGCTGCCGTGCGCATTGCCGTCGATATGGTCGAGGAGGGGCTCATCACCAAGAATGAGGCCCTCCTTCGCCTCGACGCCGGCCAGATGGAGCAGCTCCTTCACCCGCAGATCGATCCGGACGCCTCGCTCAACGTGATCGCGAAGGGGCTCGGCGGCTCGCCCGGTGCTGCCGTCGGCGAGGTTGTCTTCTCCACGCGTCAGGCGCAGGAGCTGGCGGAGCGCGGGAAGGTGGTGATCCTCGTCCGGACGGAAACTTCTCCCGAGGACATCGGCGGAATGGACGCGTCCCAGGCCATCCTGACCTCACGGGGGGGGCTGACATCGCATGCGGCGGTCGTCGCGCGGGGGATGGGAAAGTGCTGCGTGGTCGGGTGCGAGGCGATCTCAGTCGACGAAACCGGCCGCAAATTCTCGGTCGACGGCGTAGAGGTCAAAGAAGGCGATGTTATTACCCTCAACGGCTCAACGGGGGAGGTCATTCTCGGCTCGACCGACCTGGTCGAACCCGAGTTGGGCGGAGAGTTCGAAAAGGTCCTGGAGTGGGCCGACGATATCCGGAAGCTGGGAGTCTGGGCCAACGCCGACACCCCCAACGACGCCCGGGCGGCCCGGGAAAAGGGGGCGGAGGGCATCGGTCTTTGCCGCACGGAGCACATGTTCTTCGAGGGCGGGCGCATCCGGGCGGTGCGCGAGATGATCATCGCCGAGACCGACGAAGAGCGGCGGGCGGCCCTCGCGAAGATCCTCCCGATGCAGATCTCCGATTTTGAGGGAATCTTCGGGGTCATGGACGGGCTTCCCACGGTCATCCGGCTCCTGGACCCGCCCTTGCACGAGTTCCTTCCGAAAACCGATGAAGACCTCAAGGCCCTCGCCAAAGACACCCAAACCACCGTGGAACACATCAAGGCGATCAGCGAAAAGCACCATGAGTTCAACCCCATGCTCGGGCTCCGGGGGTGCCGGTTGGGGCTTTCGCATCCGGAGATCTACGAGATGCAGGCCGAGGCCATCCTGACGGCCGCATGCACCGTCGCCAAAAGGGGCGTGACTCCCGTTCCGGAGATCATGATTCCCCTCGTCGCCGAGGCCTCGGAGCTGCGCGTGTGCCGTGAGATCGTGGAGAAGGCGGGCCGCGAGGTCTTCGAACGGGAAGGCGTCGAAGTCGGTTACAAGGTGGGCACGATGATCGAGCTTCCGCGCGCGTGCATCGTGGCGGACGCCGTGGCCGAGCACGCCGACTTCTTCTCGTTCGGCACCAACGACCTGACCCAGACCGTCTACGGCCTGAGCCGGGACGACGCCGGGGAGTTTCTCCCGGCGTATGTAGAGAGGAATTACTTATCGGGGGATCCGTTCATCGCCATCGACCCGGAGGGAGTCGGCGCAATGGTCCGGATGGGCGTGGACCTCGGGCGCAAGACCCGGCCGGACCTCAAGATCGGCATTTGCGGCGAGCACGGCGGCGAGCCGTCCTCGGTGGCATTTTTTTACGACGCGAAGCTGGACTACGTGAGCTGCTCCCCGTATCGCGTCCCCATCGCCCGACTGGCCGCGGCCCAGGCCCAGTTGCGGAATCCCGAGGGCGGCGTGAAAGACGGAAAAGGCCGGGCGGGCGCGAATTGAGCGAATGGGGTTTTAGATTTTCCCTGATAATCGATAAGTATCCTCCCTTCAAAGGCCGCGGTGGCAAAGCAGGGCCTCATTTCCGTAGACGCCGGAGCGGAAACGAAAGGGTCCAAGCCGAAGCCGGCCCCAGCCTTCCGTGCGTGGCGGGGAATCCCCTCAAGCGGCTTATCGAAAATCGGCCGGCTCGAGTTGGGGGGGGCGCGCGGGCCGATGGTCATCTCCCCTTGAGAAGAGACCCCTCCGGGGCTATCTAGGAGGAGACTTGTTCATGTCCCCTCGCTATCCGGGGAAAGGAGAAAAGGGGCTTGAGCCGTTGGAGCGAAGTGGACCGCGCGCACATGAGAGAAGCCCTCGACCTGGCTGGCCGTCCGGGGTGGCGGACCCACCCGAACCCCATGGTCGGCGCCGTTGTCGTGAAAAACGGCCGGGTCGTCGGGCGCGGCTTTCACCGGAGGCCGGGAGGGCCCCATGCCGAAATCCGGTCCCTGCGCGACGCCGGGCGCCGCGCGAGCGGCGCGACGCTCTATGTCACGCTCGAGCCCTGCTGCCACCACGGCAGGACCCCGCCCTGCACCGATGCGGTCATCGGCGCCGGGGTCTCGCGCGTTGTGGCGGCCATGCGGGATCCGAATCCGAAGGTCGCGGGCCGAGGATTGCGCATCCTCCGGAGAAACCGCATCCAGGTCGAAACGGGACTGTTGGGAGACGCGGCGCGCCGCCTGAACGAGGCTTTTTGCCGGCGGGTCGAGGAGAACCGGCCCTGGGTGATCCTCAAGTCGGCCATCAGCCTGGACGGGAAGATCGCGACGTCTTCCGGGGACTCGAAGTGGATCACCTCGGCGGCGTCCCGGGCCCATGTCCAC
>JASLXW010000049.1 GCA_030740135.1 Nitrospinota bacterium | reverse complement strand
CGCGCGCCCGCCAGGAGGTACTCGATGGCGTCCCGGGCGCTTTCGATTCCTCCGCAGCCGACGACCGGCGCGCCCAGTTTCTCGACGACCTGCCAAACGAGGCGCACGACCATGGGCCGGATGGCGGGTCCCGAAAGCCCCCCGCTCGTGAAGCCCAGGACCGGGCGCTGGGTGTCGATGTCGATGGACATGGCCGGGTAGGTGTTGCCGATGCACAGGGCGTCCGCACCGCCTTCCATGGCCGCCGCGGCCATCTCCACGATGTCCGTGACGGCCGGTCCGAGCTTGGAGATGATCGGGATCCGCGTAACCGCCTTGCACATCTTCGTGACCTGATGCATGGACTCGGCGCTGTTGGCGAAGGGGGCGGCCTCTGCATGGTTGGGGCAGGAGAGGTCGAGCTCGATGGCGGCGATCCCCTCCTGTCCGTCGAGCTTCCGTGCGGCCCGCTGAAAGTCGTCCTCCGACAGCCCGCCGATGCTGGCGATGACCGCCGCGCCGGTTTCCCGCATGAAGGGGAGCTGCTCGTCGATGAACTGCTCCGTGCCCTTGGAGGGGGTCCCGATGGCGTTGAGCATCCCCTCGGGCGTCTCCTGGACCCGGTCGGGGGAGTTGCCCGGCCGGACCCGGTCCATGAACGTCTTGTTGACGATTCCCCCAAGGACGGAGAGGTCATAGGCGTGGGAGAACTCGCGGCCGTAATTGAAGCAGCCCGAGGCCGACATGACCGGATTTTCGAGGCCGATGGGCCCGAGGGTGGTCGCCAGGCCGGGGGCCGCGGCATCGGGGTTTCGCGCGTCGCTCATGGGTGATTGCCCCAATCCAGAATGACGGACTCCGCCGGGAAGGCCGGGCCTTCCATGCAAACCAGGCCATAGCGGAAGCCCCCGTCGGAGCCGAGGAGCGGGGCCGCGCAGCCGACGCAGACGCCCGTGCCGCAGGCCATCCGGTATTCCAGAAAGATGAATCCGCGCACCCCGCCGTTCGCCGTGGCGTCCCGCACCGATCGCCCCATCCGCCGGGAGCCGCACGTGAAAAGGGCGCCTAGGCGTCCCGCCCGGAGCCAGGCGTCCATGACTTCCCCCGGTTTTCCGGCCGAATCCCCCGCCTCGTCGGTTGCGGTGACGATTTCCGCCCCCAGGCCCCGCAATTCGGCTACGCCCAGGAGGAGCCGCTCCTCCCGGGCCGAGACCAGCCCATAGCAGGGCAGGCCGAGCGCCGCACATTCCTGGGCGATGCGGACCATGGGGGTGACGCCCGCCCCCCGGGCGATGAATCCGACGCCCGGCGCGCATTTCGCGAGATCCAGCCGGGCGCCCGACGGGCCGACCACATCGATCGGGCCGTCCGGTCTCAGACTTGCGAGGGCTTCGGTTCCGGGGCCTTTCGTCTTGATGAGGACCTCGAAAGTCTCACGGTCCGGGTGCGTCCGGTACACGTCGAAGGGACGGGGCAGGAGCAAGCCGCCGCCTTTCTTCGGCCGGAGCATGACGAACTGCCCCGCGCCCGTCCACCGGGCTGAATGCGGGGCCTCGATTTCCAGCAGCCAGTATTTGTCCACGACGTGGTCGCACCGGACCAGCCGCCCTTCCTCCGCCCGCCAGCGGGCTTCCGGCGGAAGGTCGTGCGGGGGGGTGGAGATCGAGCGGTTGGAGTTTTCGGCCAAGTTGTCGCTCCACGTCAGGGGAGGGTGAGCGTCGCATGGACAGCTTCAGCCCGATTCCGCATCCATTCCGAAAACGTCTGGAAGAAATTGATTTTTAGTTCGTTTGGGCTTTCCCGTCAAGCGGGAGAGGAGGATTTCCCGCATGTCCTCGTGCGTCAGGACCCGCGTAGGCGCGAAGCTCCATCCAGCGGGTCAGTCCGCGCTTTCAGCCGCTTCCGGCAGTGGCGGGAATTCAGTCAGGAAGGAGCCGAAGCCCGGGATGGAGGTCTCCACCCCCGCCCGGCGCAGCGCCGCCCAGAAGGTCGCGACGGTCGAGCTGAGAACGGGCTTTCCCAGCTCCGCCTCGAGGCGCTCGAGCAGGCCGATGGTGGGGATGTTCAGACAGGAAAGGAAGACGCCCTCGGCCTCGGGCGAGTCCACCCGTTTGGCGAGGTCGACCACGGCGTCCCATTTGAGCCTCCCGATGGCGGCGCGTGATTCGGGTGTTTCCCCCATCCCCAGTCCGTACATCTCCGTGACGTCGAATCCGGCGTCTTCGAGGAACCCGCGTTCCGCTTCATTGACAAAGCCGACATAGGGGGTCCCGACGGCGACCCGCTGCACCCTCATGGCGCGCAGGGCCTCCACGACGGCCTGCGCGGTGGTGACGGCGGGGGCCCCGCCCTCGCGTTCGAGCGTATCGGTGAGCCGATCGCTCCCCCCTACGATGGCGCCCGAGGTGCATCCATACACGACGACGTCCACCCGCGCGCTGCGCAGCAGGGCGGCCGCGCCGGCGGCGTCCTCCGCCATCCGCGCGTAGCTTTCCGGCGTCATCGCGTCCTGAAGCCACATGCGGGTTACGTGAACGGAGACGCCCTCCGGGGTCAGCCGGTTCATCTCGGGCTCGCAGACCACGTTCAAGGATGGCAGGAGCAGGCCCATGCGGCAGACCGAGCCGTACTGGCCCTCTTTCAGGTCGATGGGATCACCCTGCGAGGAGGAGGGGCTGTGAGCGTTCATAGGAACACCGGTTTACGGGGGACGCCCTTTCGGGCGTCCCCCGCGGCCGGTGGAAATTCTTTTCCCTACATCTTCCGCTTCGGGAAAAGCTTCGGCAGGAACTCGTTCGTGTAGACGTCCTTCCCGCTTGGGCGGGACTTGAGCTTGTCGCTCATGTATTTGGCGATGATGTCGATGGTCTTGTCCATCTTGCTCTTGACGACGAAACCGATGCCGTGCTTCTTGGCGTTCTTGGTCATCAGCAGGTCGATGGCGATGGCAAGCTGCTGGCGGGCCAGGTCTTTGCTGATGGCGGGGACGTAATTTATGTAGAGATCGATGGTCTCGGTCGGGTTTTCCACCGCCCAGGCCCAGGACCGGAAGACGGCGTCCACCACGCGCCGGACCTGTCCGGGGTTGCTGCGGATGCGGTTCTCCTGCGTAACGAAGCCGTTGGAGTAGATGTCCACGCCCCAGTCGGGGAAGGCGATGACGTTGATCTTCTTCCCCAGCTTGGCGGCCTTCGTGAAGAGCGGCGGGCCGTCGGTGGCGTAGTTGGTGATGACGTCCACCTTGCCCGACAGCAGACTCGGCGGCTTGGCGGCGGGCGAGATGGTGAGCCAGGAGTAGTCGCTGCCCGGCTTGAGACCGTTGGTCCGCGCGAAGGCCGGGAAGATCGTCCGGACGGCGTCGCCGACGGGCGCGCCGATCGTCTTGCCCTTTAGGTCGGCAGGGGTCTTGATGCCGGTCTTGGCGAGGGAGTAAAGCACGTGGGGCAGCTTGTCGTGGATGATCCCCAGGATCTTCACCTTCGCCCCGCGGCCCTTGCCGATGATGACCGACCCGGAATCGGCGAAGCCGTAAGCCGTCGCCCCCGACGCCACGTCCTTCACGGTGTTCGAGGACCCGAAACCGCGGTTGATCTTCACGTCGATGCCGGCCTTTTTGTAAAAGCCCTTGTCGATCCCCATGAAGAACGGCGAGTGCTTGCCGTTGAGGATCCAGTCCATGGCCATGTTGACGGTTTCGCCCCTCGCCGTCATGGGCGCGGCCAGCAGGCCGACCAGGGCCAGGACATTGATACCCGAGAACAGAATGCGTCGCATCATAAAGCCCTCCTCCTCTATTGGAATCCACTCGCCGCGCAACCGTCGGTCCAAAAAGGCGCTGGCAGGCCGATTCGCGGTCGTTGGCCTTTGGTCCGCTCTTGCCAAGCGTCTCTTGAATTTGACCATCTTAATCTAACCGGAATTTCTCATTTCAAACCCGGACAGACCCGTACCGACCACTCGTTGTTGTTAAGCCCGATTAGACCCCTCTCTACCGGACCTGTCAACTCCATGTATGGGTTAGTGATGTACCGTTTTGTGTGTAGAAAGGGGAACCAATTGCGGTCAGTTCTTGACTTTGCATTTCCCAATCAATTAACCTTCGTTGTAAGTAAGGGTTTTGGTTTCCACTACGCAATGGATGTTTGAAATTCGGGAAGGAAACACGCTGAAAAACGCGTCCACGCGCCACGGCGAATAGACGACTGGGTCAGTCCCTAAATCGGAACCACCCGCCTGGAAGCCGTCGGTGAGGAGAATGGAAGATGTTGCTTCACCCTCCACGTCCCGTAGCCTCCTCAGAAAACCAGAACTTAATCGCGAATGAGCGGTCAAATCCTGTAAGCTGTAATAGCATTCCCTTCTACGAAAGGGCCGTGAGAGATGAAATTGCGCACTGGGGGAAGCCGCTCAAGGGTGATTGGGCGAACCGCCGCATTGATGGTCGCCGCGATTTGGCTGAGTCCCATCGGTGCGCCCGATGCCACCGCTCAATCCTGTCGCTCGCTTTTACAGCTTGAGAGAAGACACCCGAAATTTTCCGTCAAGCGGACGCTGAGACGGGGCCGGTACGTCATCGCCATTCGCCACGGGGACAAGGGCGCGCGGGGGGGCGGCGTTCCCGAGATCCCCGGGTGTCCCCAGCCCGGGCAATCCTTGACGAATCGTGGAAAAGAGCAGGCCGGGCAGATCGGCGCCGGCCTCAGGGGCTTGGTTCGCAAGGTCAAGGCCAGCCCCTATTGCCGGACGATGCAGACGGCGATCGTCGCCTTCGGCCGCAAGAAGGTCAAATCGGACGCGAGGCTGGCGGGCGGGTCCGACAAGAACCTGAAAGATCTGATCCTGGAACAACTCAGAAAGAAAGAGCGGTTGCAACCCCTCGCGCGCAAGCGGCGGCCGGTCCGTAAGCCGATCGTCAGAAGAAAACCGGACAGGCGGCCGCCCGTTCGCAAGCGGAAAGTGAACCCGAACCTGTTGAAAAAGCGGGCGCTTGCCAGAGCCGCCGCCCGAAGACGGAACGTCGTCCTCGTCACGCACAGCAACCTGCTGGCCGAGGTCGAGGTTGGGGGCGGATTTCCGCTTCAGGACGCCTATGAACCGGAAAACCTCGGCCGGGCGGCGATTTTCAACCTGCCGAAGCGCAAAAAGCGAAACCGGATATTCCTGGTCGGATGCGTCCTGCCCCAGGATTGGAGCCGCCTGAGGTAACGCCCCTTCGTCCAGGCCCCCCGGTTCTCACTTCCCCGGCGACCAGACGCCGGTGGCGCTTGGCTCGTTCCGGGTGCTGAGGAGCAGCCTTCCCTCCGGCCCTTCGTGCAGCGAGGCGAATCCTCTCGCCCGATCGCTGTCGAAGAAGATCCGGCCTTCCCGGATGCTTAACGTCCCCGCGGCCCTCCACCAGGGCGTGACGATCTCGTATGTCCCGTCCTCCCGGATGATCCACGCGGCCCCGACGTTCGTTGTGCCGTATTGCGCCCGCTGACAAGAGAGACTCCCGTCCCACCGTCCGGCGATGGTCCGGATGTCCCGGATGGGCATGGCGGACATCGTCGCGCCGCAACCCGCCGCGCCAAATCCGGCCGCAAACAAAAGCGAGATCGCCATCCAGGTCCGGGCGATATTGCGCATTCTTCGAGTCATGGGAGGCCCCCCCTCTCAAACCGGTTTTGAACTCAGGCGGCGATCGCACAGCCGTTTCGCCCGTGTATCCATCCAAACAAGACGCGAGGCCGGTTATTCCGCCCCCCTCCCCCCTCCGTCCCACCGGAGGAAGCACGGCCCGGGCGGCGCTGGAGAGCGTCCACGGCCGGACGCGCCGGGATTCGGAGAATCTCAGCCCGCGTCACCTTCGCCGTCCGGGTTCTGTATAATCCAAGGGTTCTGTTTTCTTGAATACACCGAAAACATAAGCGCCGAATCGGGCGAAGGAACGAGCGGTCCAATCGGGGGAGGACATCAGGCATGGAGAAAGTAGACGGAATCGTCATCGGCGCGGGCCACAACGGCCTCATCACCGCCGCGTATCTGGCCAGGGCCGGCCTGCGGATGCTGGTGATCGAGCGCAACCCCGAGATCGGCGGCGGCGCCACCACCGATGAGGTCACCCTGCCGGGTTTCCGGTCCAACCTGCATGCCAACTTCCACTTCGGATGCGTGGACTCCCCCTGGTTCCGGGACCTCGAGCTCCAGCGCTACGGCTTCTCCTACATCCTGCCCCAAGCCATGATCGCCATGACGTATCCGGACGGGACCTGCATGACGCTCCATCAGGACCCGGAGAAGACCGCCGCGTCCATCGCGCGGATCTCCAAGGTCGACGCCGAAAGCTTCCGGGAGCTGCACGAGATGTTTTCGGTCAAGATGCGGCCCTTCATCCTGTCCGCCGCTTTCTCTTCCCAACACGACTTGGAGGAGGCCCTGAACCGCATGGAGGGGCCGCACGCCGACGCGCTCCTGTCCTTCAACAAGCTCTCCGTCAACGGGGCCATCGAAAAGGCCTTCGAGCACGACAAGGTCCGGAATTGGCTCAGGCTCATCATCCACGCGCGGACGGTGGACTTCGACACCACCGGGTCCGGCGGATTCCTGCCCGCCATCTTCTCCGGCCTGCACCGGACCGGGCTTGCCATGGGCGGATCGCTTCAGCTCCCCCGCGCCCTGGTCCGCATCATTGAAGAGAGGGGCGGCGCCGTCGTGACGAACGCCACCGTGAGGGAGATCGTTCTGAAATCAGGCGAGGCCCGGGAGGTGGTCCTGGAGGACGGAACGCGGTACGAGGCCGGCCGATGCGTCATCAGCGCCATCGACGCGCCCCAGACGATCCGGCTGGTCGGGGAGGAGGCCTTCGAGGACGACGTGGTCCAAAAGCTCCGGAACTGGAAGTGGGGGGACCATACCCTCCTGACGATCCACCTCGCCCTGAACGAGCCTCCCCGGTACGCCTCGGCCGATTTCGACCCGGACATCAACCGTACGTTCAACGTCTTCATGGGGCCGGAAACCTCTGAAGGATTCCATGAAAACACGGCGGAGCTCAACCGGAATGAGCTGCCGACGCGGCCCATGGGCAACGGCGCGTGCAACTCTCTCATCGACCCGACCTACGCCCCCGAAGGGAAACACGTCGCCTTCTGGTGGCCCTTCACCCGGTTCGATTTGAACGGAGACGCCGCCAATTGGGACAACGTCCGGGAGGAGGGCACGCAGCACCTCATCAAATCCTGGCAGGGCTACGCACCCAACGTGAACGAAGACAACATCCTCGCCAGCCACCTTTTCACACCCCTCGACATCTCGCGTCGGAACATCAACATGGGTCGCGGCGCCGTGCAATCGGGCGCTTACGACCTGGACCAGTCCGGAGTCCATCGGCCCCACATCTCGATGTCGAACTCGCGGACGCCGATTCCGGGGCTTTATCTCTGCGGCTCAACCACAGGCGCGGGCGGCGGCTTGAGCGGCGCGCCGGGCTACAACGCGGCCAACGTCATCGCCGAGGACCTCCAGATCAAGCCGTGGTGGGAGCGGGTCTCTCCCCCCAAACGGCCCATGTAACCCGAGGCCCCGCCAAGCGCGATACCATCCATTTCCACCGAGAAGAGGAAGGACGACATGAAAACCACCGTCATCCAGTCGGACGCCCCGCGTCCCCTGGTCAACTATTCCGAGTGCGTCGTCGCCGGCCCGTTCGTCTTCGCCGCCGGCCAGATCGCCAGCGACTACAAAACCGGCATTCCCCCCGAAGCGCGGACCGACCCCGCATTCCCCTATTACGGATCGGACATCAAGCGCCAAACGGACTACATCCTGGGCAACCTCTCCAAGACCTTCGAGGCGGCCGGGGCCTCCCTGGATGACGTCATCAAGGCCCAGGTTTTCTTGAGGGACCTGGACGAGTTCTTCGCCTTCGACGAGGTCTGGAAGACCTACTTCAAGACGCCGCCCCCGCGCACGACCGTCGGGACGACCAGCCTCCTCGTGCCGGGATGCAAGGTGGAGGTTGACCTTATCGGTCTCATGCCGGACTCCGGGATGGAAAAGACCCTCATCCGCTCGGACGCCCCGTCGCCCATGGCCAACTATTCGGAAGGTTATCGGGCCGGGGACTTCGTCTTCGCCGCCGGCCAGATCGCCAGCGACTACAAGACCGGCATTCCCCCCGAAGCGCGGACCGATCCCGCCTTCCCCTATTACGGGTCGGACATCAAACGCCAAACGGACTACATCCTCGGCAACCTCTCCAGGACCTTCGAACCCGCCGGCGCCTCCCTAGACCACGTCGTCAAAGCCCAGGTCTTCATGACCGACCTGAACGAGTTCTTCGCCTTCGACGAGGTCTGGAAGACCTACTTCAAGACGCCGCCCCCTCGGACGACCGTCGGGACGACCGGCCTCCTCGTGCCGGGATGCAAGGTGGAGATCGACCTCATCGGCGTGGCCGGCTGAGCGGAGACCCCGGCGCGCACGCGCGGGGATCCGAACCTAAATCTGAAAGCGACGTTTGTTCCAGGCCCCCGGGAAAGGAGACGCACATGTCAAGGACCGTTGTCACTCCGGACGGAATCGGAGATCCCGTCACGCCCTATTCGCATGGAATCCTGACCGATTCCAAAGAGATCCTCTTCCTCGCGGGACAGGTCCCGATCGACAAGGACGGTAACATCGTCGGAAGCGGAGACATCGAGGCCCAGGCCCGGTGCGTTTACGACAACCTGGAAGCCGTCCTCAAAAAAGCGGGGATGGGCTGGGCCAACGTCGTCAAGTTCAACATCTATCTGAAGCGGAAGGAAGACCGGGACCGGTTCACCGCCCTGCGCGAGAACGACCTGTTCGGGAAATTCTACCCCGGCGGGGACTATCCCCCGAGCACGTTGGTCTTCGTGGATCTCTACAAGGAGGAATTTCTCATCGAGATTGAGGCCTACGCCGCCCGGTAGACCGGAACCCCGCGGATGGCGGCGCCGTCCTCAGCGCGCTTGGCCCGGATTCCGCGGCGCCGCCCGGGCGAGGACGGAACGCGCCTTGCGGATCATGGCCCGGTCGATCATCTTGCCCCGGAAGGAGATGGCCCCGGCGCCCGCGGCCTCGGCTTCCTCGAAGGCGGCGATCATGTCGGTGTAATGCGCCACCTCCCGCTCCGAGGGGGAGAAAACCCGGTTCACCGGCTCCACCTGTCGGGGATGAATGACCGTCTTGCCGCGATAGCCCAAGCGCTTGGCGTTTTCCGCGTCCCGCACCAGCCCCTTTTCGTCGTCGAGACCCGGAAACACCCCGTCGAGGGGATGGTCGATCCCGGCCGCCCGCGCCTCGAGGAGGACCTTGGAGCGGGCGTAGAACAGCTCCGTGCCTTCAGGGGACCATCCACAGCCGAGGTCGGTCATCAGGTCTCCGTCCTCGGCGCTCCCGAAACAGACCGAAGCCACCCTGGGCGAGGCCGTCAAGACGGCGTAAGCGAAGAGAACCCCTCGGGCGGACTCGATGAAGGGGATGATCTCGACGCCGCCGGGGTCGATCCCCGCTACGGACTCCAGCCGGTCGAGCTCGGCCTCCAGCGCCTGAATCTCCTCGGCCGACTCGGCTTTGGGCAGAACAACCCCCGAAAGGCCGGGCCGCACCACGGCCTCCAGGTCCGCCCGGACCATCGGGGCGCCCCCTTCGTCTTCAAAACCGTTGACCCGAACGTATCGGGGCGGACCCTCGCGGGTTTGGAGCATCTCTCCCGCCCGCTCTCTGGCGGCCGGCTTCTCGGCGGCGGGGACGGAATCCTCCAGATCCAGGAGCAGCCCGTCGGCGCCGGCGCCGGGGGCCTTTTCCAGAAGACGCTCCCGGTGGGCGGGGACGAAAAGAAGCGACCGAAAGGGCTCCACCGCGCTACATCCTCCACCTCGGGAGAGACGCGTCCGCGTCGCCCCGGATCACGACTTCCCCCCGCTGGTTCACGGCCGAGAATTCGCACTCGACCCGGCCTTTCGGGCCCTCTTCGCACTTCCGGGAGACCCGGGCCGAGCACGTGAGAACGTCGTCCGGCCACGCGCGGGAGACAAACCGCAATCGGAGCCGCCTGAGCGCGCCGTCGCCGAGCCAGTCGGTCAGCAGCCGCGCACAGTCGCCGCCCGGAAGCATGCCCATGGCGAAGACCGACGGGTTTCCGTTCGCCCGGGCGTAAACCTCGTCATGATGGTTGGGATTGAAGTCCCGCGAGGCGCCCGCGTACCGGACGAACCGGGTCCGCGTCAGCGGGGGGAGCACAAGCGGCTCGGGGGCGTCCCCGACTTCAACGTCTTCAAAACAATGTGGTTTCGGCATTCGACTCACTCGCGCTTCGCGCCGGGCCCGCCGGCGGCGTCCTGAATTCGTTCGCCGGTCTCGATAAGAGTCCGCCGCGCCACCTGGACCTTCTCGCCCCGCTGGTTGTGAAAGATCGTCTCGATGACGGCGAAGGTCAGCGTCCCGCCCCGGCGGCTCTCCTTCCGGAAGACCTTGAGAATCTTCTCCCGGCCCGTCAGGACGTCTCCGGCCAGGACGGGGGCGATGTATTCGAACTCCTGCTCGCCGTGGACGATGTAGCTCCAGTCCTCGATTTTGAGGGAATCCACCGAATCCCGGGTCTCGAACAGGAACGTCCGCAGAAAGGTCGGCGGGGCCGGGATGCCCCCCAAGGGCGTGGACGCCGCGTACTCCGGATCGCGGTAAATGGGGTTCGGGTCCTCCAGGGCGTCGGCGAACTCGCGGATCTTCCCCCGCTCGATGAGGAATTCGTAGGGCGGAAAGGTCCGGCCCTGCGCGTTTTCGTCCATGGCGGCCTCCTCTCGTCTCAATCCCCCCCCCCTTGCGGCGTCCGGAGGTCCACCACCCGCCGGACCTTGATGGAGCGCTCGGGGTCGTAAATCTCCCCGCGGGGGACAAACTCGACCCGCGGCCGAATCGAGACCGCCTCCCGGACGCGGCGGACGATTTCCTCCCGGAGCCTCTCCGCCCCGCTCTCGCTGTCCGCCTCCACCCGGATGACCGCCTCGTCCATCGCCCCGGGCCGATCGGACCGGCGGAAAACCACCTGGAGCTCCCCAACTCCCTTCATGTCCGAGAGGGTCTCGACGATGACGTCCGGGTTGACCAACATTCCCCGGCATTTCACGAGCCCGCCCGTCCGCCGCGGCGGCGTCACGACCCGCTCTCCCTCTTTTCCGCAGACGGGACACGCCTCCCGCGAGAGAGCGGCGATGTCGCCAGCGGCATACCGCAAAAGGACCGTCCCGCGCCGGTGGAGATGGGTGATGACTACGAGGCCGCTCTCGCCGTCCGGAAGCCTGCGCCCGGATTCGGGGTCGGCCGCCTCGAAGGCGTAGAGGTCCGGGGCCCGGTTCTGGGGCGCGGCGTCCTCGTCGCACTGGACGAACCCGCCGGACATCTCGGTGAATGCGTAGCGCGCCAGGACACGTGGGTCTTCCGCGCCCATGGCCCGCAGGCCTTCTTTGATCTCCGCGCGCAGCGGGGCCGAGACAGGCTCCCCCGACGTGATGACCCGGCGGACGGCGGAGAAATCAGCGGAGCCCCGCCGGGCCTCGTACAGAAACCGCCGAAGAAAACCGGGCACCCCCCACAGGACGGTGGGCCGGAACCGCTCGACGATGTCCAGGGCCTCCGCCACGGAGTTCCGAACGCGGAATTCCGAATTCGCCGAGCCGGTCAGACCCGAAATCACGGGGGCGCCGCGGATCATCCCCGACCGGATCACGCTCGAAAAGGCCCCGGTGGGAAATCCCGCCATCGGGTAGAGGTTGGCAATCCGGTCCTCGGGGCCGACCCCCTCGGCCTCGCTGCACCGCCGGGCCTGGTCCAGCACGCCATAAATGTCGTGGGTGGTGTTGGAAAAGGGCGTGGGCCTGCCGCCGGTGGTCCCGGTGGTGTACACCACGTCCCAGAGGACGGCCTCTTCGGGCGATGCGCCGGGAGGAAGGTCCTCGGGCCGCAGCCGAAAAGCGTCCGGCTCGGCCATATAGTCGGCCTTGAACGTGAGCGGGAGCCGGGCCAGGTCGTCCAGGGTCCGGAGGTCTCCGGGCTCCAAGCCCCACTCGGCGAACTTCCGCCGATAGTAAGGATGGGCCCGGGCGCAAAGCGCCACAGTTCGCCGAAGACGCTTCTCCTGAAGCGCGAGGAGAGCGGTCCCCAATCGTAAAGCTCCTCCTGTGACCGGCGGTGACCGGAATCCCGGCCGACCGGGGGGCGCGCGGGGCCCGGCCCGGCCGCTCCCGGTGACGGCGGCTTCCCTTTTCGCTCAGTCCAGGACCGCGACGGCCTCGATCTCGAGCAACCAGTCCGGGTGAACCAGCCGCTGGACCTGGACACAGGTGTTGGCGACGGGCTCATGGGGAAAGTAGTCGTTTCTGATCTGCGCGACGGGGCCGAGGTGGGCGTCGATGTCGGTGGAGTAGATGTTCAGCTTCACCACGTGTTCGTAAGCGCACCCGGCGGCCTCGAGGCATTTTCCGATATTCTCGAACACCTGCCGCGCCTGGACCTCGATATCGCCTTTCCCCACCAACTGTCCATGGGCGTCCACCGGGGTCTGGCCGGCCACGTAGACCGTGTCGCCGATCTTCACAACCTGCGCGAACCGGCCGTTCCCGTTTTGGAGTCCCGTCCCGGCGCTGTGTCCTTTCGCGTCCCGGGCGTCCCAAATCCCCTCCGGCTGAATCACTTCCCTGGGCATGATTCCTCCTTCACACTTTCTCGGACGGTTTCGGGAGCGCCGCCGGGGCGCCCCGCCCAATTTCCTTGAAGTCCGCGTGCGCCTTCCTACAGGAGGTCATCCAGCGGACAGAATTGCGCGGCGGCGGCCTCGGCCACGGCCTGGAAGACAACCTCGCCCCGGTAGACGTTGATCCCCTGGCGAAGGGCCGGATCGGCCGCCGCCCCGGATATCCCGCCATCGGCCAGGGCGACGGCGTAGGGCAGCGTGGCATGGGTGAGGGCGAAGGTCGAGGTGCGCGAAACCGCCCCCGGCATGTTGGCGACGCAGTAATGGATCACGCCGCCCACTTCGAAGGTCGGATTCCGGTGATGGGTGGGGCGGGTGGTCTCGACGCAGCCGCCCTGATCCACCGCCACGTCCACAATGACCGATCCGGGCTTCATCCGGTGGACCCACTCGGCGGAAACCAGCTTCGGCGCCCGGGCTCCGGCCAAGTACACCCCCCCCACCAGCAGGTCCGCCTGGGTGACGGCCCTGCGGATGTTGTAGGCGTTAGAGGCCAGGGTCTTGAGCCGCCCGCCGAAGACGTCGTCCAGGTAGGAGAGCTGGCGGTGGTCGATGTCGAGCAGGATGACGTTGGCCCCCATCCCGACGGCCACCTTGGCGGCGTTCTTGCCGACCGATCCGCCCCCGAGGATCACGACCGTCCCCGCCTCCACGCCGGGCACGCCGGCCAAGAGCACGCCGCGGCCTCCTTCGGGGACCTCCAGGTATTTGGCGCCCTCCTGAATGGCCATGCGGCCGGCGATCTCGCTCATCGGCGCGAGGAGCGGAAACGTGCCGTCGGGCAGCCGGATGGTCTCGTAGGCGACGGCGTCCACGCGCGCCCGCGCAAGGGTCTCCACCAAATCGGGATTCGCCGCCAGGTGAAGAAACGTGAAGAGCAGGAGGCCATCGCGGAAATGGTGGAATTCCTCGGGCAGGGGCTCTTTGACCTTCAACACCATGCCGGCGCGAG
>JASLXW010000499.1 GCA_030740135.1 Nitrospinota bacterium | reverse complement strand
ACGCGGAACGGGCCCCCTTGATCGTTCCCGATATACGGAAAGGCCCCAACTGGTGCGACCAGGAAGCGATTGAGCGATTGGGCGTACGGTCCTTCGTCGGGGTACCCCTGCTTTGGGGAGCCGCGTCGTGGGTGTGCTTCACGGTTTCACAACTCAATCAAGGGAATTCCAATCCGATGAGATCGAGTTCCTCCGGGATTTCGCCGATCAGGCCGCCGTGGCGTTGGAGAACGCCCGGCTCTTTCACGAGGCCGAGGAGCGGGCGACCAACCTCGAAGTCCTGGTGGAGATCACAAAAACGGTGAACGCCGCCTTGGATCTCAACGACCTTTTCCGTGTCACCGTTGAACAGGTCAAACGGGTGATCCCGTGTGAGCGTTGCAGTGTCTATGAAGTTGATCCCGGCCAGCGGGTCATATCGCGAATCTATGTGGTTGACGAGGTCGAGGAGCGGGCGAATCGAATTTCTCCCAGTTCCCTGAAAGGGACCGAATTCGAACATGTCCTGGAAATCAAAAAGGCGAGAAATATCCCGGATACACGGAAAGACCCGCACCCCAGAATTCAACTTCTGGCGGCGGAGGGTCTGCGCTCAATTGTCAATGTCCCTATCTTGAGCGGGGGGGGGTGCATTGGTTTCCTGAACATCGCCTCCGAAAAAGCGGACGCATTTGCAATGGAGCAAATCAACCTGCTGGGCTCGGTGGCGGACCACCTGGCCCCCGCCATGAAAAACGCCGAGCTTTACGCCCGGGCGAAACAGAGCGGCAAGCGGCTCGACAATTTCGTCCGAAGCGCGTCGGACGGGATCATCACCGTTGACCTGGAAGGACGAATCACCTCCTGGAACCCGGGCGCGGAGGCGATGTGCGGCTGCCCGGAAAAGGGAATGCTCGGACAGGATTTCCTCCGGGTCTTTCCTCAAGCCGCGCGGGAAGAGAGAGAACGCTGGGCGTCCATGAAATCCGGAAAGACCGTCCCCCCGTTCGAGGCGGTCCGACGGCGAAAAGACGGAACGCGAGTGGACATCTCCCTTACGCTTTCTCCCATCCAAAACGCGGAAGGCCGGCTCGTGGGGATTAGCGGCATCCAAAGGGACATCACCGCGCGCAAGGGGGCCGAGGAGGCGCTGCGCAACAGCGAGGCGCGGAACCGGGCCATTCTTGAGGCCGCCCCGGATGGAATCATCACCTTCGACGAGAACGGCGCGATTGGCTCATTCAACCCGGCGGCGGAGCGGATCTTCGATCTGTCCGCCCCGGATGCGCTGGGCGGAAAAATCGGGACGCTGATGGACAGCGCCGACGCCCGAAGATTCGCGGCCTACCTGCGATGGTATCTGCAAACAGGCGAGAACGAGGTTTTCTCGCTCAGCCGGGAGGTCAGCGGCCGGCGGAAAGACGGCGCCACTTTCCCCATGAACATGACCGTGAGCGAGGTGAGGTTGGAGGGTCGACGAATCTTCACGGGCATCATCCGGGACCTGACCGCTCATAAGGCCATCGAGGACCGAATTCACCAGGCGGAGCGGATGGAAAGCACAGGGATTCTGGCGAGGGGGATCGCCCATGATTTCGGGAATCTTCTGACCTCCATCCAAGCCAATCTGATGCTGGCGCTGACGGAAATGAAGCCGGCCAATCCGGGATTTATTCATCTCTCCCGCCTCAGCCAGGCCGCCAACCGGGCCGCCGAGCTTGTCACCCGGCTTCGAGCGCTGGGCCGGGATCTCCCCATTCAAAAGCGGCGGGTCAATCTGAACATGGAGCTGCAAACCGTCCGTGATCTCCTCCCGGCGATCATCCCGGACTCCATCGAAGTCGAAATTCAGCCTTGCCGGGAGATCTGCACCACCCAGGCGGACCCGGTTTTTCTCCAGGACATGTTGATGAATCTTTGCCTGAACGCCAAAGACGCCATGCCGGAAGGCGGGCGCTTGAGCATCAGGATCGAGCGCCTTCTGCTCGAAGCGGGCCATCCGGACCTGGGGCGGGACATGGCGCCGGGAGCGTACGACTGCATCTCCGTTCACGACAGCGGCAAGGGAATGACCCAAGACGTGCGGGACAAAATCTTCGAGCCTTTTTTCACGACCAAAGGGTCCAGCAAGGGGACGGGCCTCGGCTTGCCCATGGTTCAGCGGATTGTCAAGGAGCACAACGGATTCATCAGCATCTAGAGCAAACCGGGCGAAGGAACGATCTTCTGGGTGTACCTTCCCGTCCTGCGTCCGAGGCCCGCCGGCCCGGATTTTCCGGGCGCCGACCGTCTGGCCTCCGGAAAGGGAGAGCGTATCCTGCTCATCGACGACGACCCGCTCGTCTTGGAAGCGATCGAGGAAATGCTCAGCGCCTACGGCTACGAGGTGACGACCGCGACCGGCGGCCGGGAAGGCGTCCAATTATTCAGCGAGGCGCCGGAGCGGATCAACCTCGTTCTGACGGACGTTGTGATGCCGGGCTTTTCCGGCCGGAAAGTGTTCCACCGGATCCGGGAGATGCGGCGGGACGTGAAAGTGCTGTTTTCGAGCGGGAACCAGGTCGAGCTTCCCGAGGCCGTCGAAGAGAACGGGGCCGCGTTCATTCAAAAGCCTTACTCGTTGTCGGAGCTCCTGAAAGGAATCCGGCAGATGCTGGACAGGCCCTGACCTCGCCCAACGCCGAACCCATCCCGCCCGGAAGCGTTTATTCTTCCAAAAGCCTCACGAATTGATCCAAATCATGGGTCGGGGCGTGACACGTATAGTTCTCGCACACATAGACCGTCGTTCTTCCATTCAATTGGGTCTTTCCGGCCAGTAGAGGGATTTCCTTTCCAACGGCTTCCGCGCTCTCCGCCGGGTCCAGCAGCGCCAACACCCGATTCGGCAG
>JASLXW010000498.1 GCA_030740135.1 Nitrospinota bacterium | reverse complement strand
TGAAATGCCCGACCCAAATCCTTATCCTCAAAAAGCAACTTCGGTTGCATTGGGTGTGCTCCTCTGAAAGGGTTCCTAGCTCCCAGGAAGAGTACACCCTCTCTTTTTGCCCAAAAACACTTCTACACATAAAACGGTACATCACCCTTTCAATGACCCCGGATAAAGGCCGCCGACCCGAACGTCCGGATCATCATGCTGACCGCCGTCCACGAGGAGGACGTCGCCAGGATGGCGATGAAGGAAGGGGCAAACGATTACATCACGAAGCCGGTGGACCTTGCTTATCTGACGACGACCATCATTGTGAATTACATCCAGGAGGTGGGATAGGCCGGCATTTCTCACCAACGTTTCGCCGCGATGAATGGCGGGGTGTCAATCCCCCGCGGTGACTCCGCCCACCATCTGCTATTCACCGCCCCGGCCAAAAGGGAACCGTTCCTTCGGCCGGTTAAAGTAGCCCACGTCCAGGGACGGAAACCGCTCCCGGAGTCGATCCAGAAAGCCCGCGATCCCGATGACCCCGCCCCGCGCGGGGGGGACGGTGTTCAGGTAAAGCGCCGGGTCGATGCAGAGGTTCTTCGTCTGGACCATGTGAAGGCCCGACCCCTCGATGAGGGCTTCCAGGGCCTCCATCTCCTCCTCCCGGTCGGTCACGCCGGGAAAAATCAGGTAATTCAGCGACACGAACAGCCCCTCGGCCACCGCCCGCCGGAGGCCCTCCCGGACGTCGGAGAAGCGGTAATCCTTCGGCCGATAATAAGGGGCGTAGACCTCATCCCGCGCGCTGTTGAGACTGACGCGGACGCTGTCCAGCCCCGCCCGGGCCAGCTCCGTCAGGGCGTCGGGCAGGCTCCCGTTGGTGTTCAGGTGGATCGCGCCCCGGTCCGTTTCCGAGCGGATGCGCCCGATGGCCGCTTTCAACAGCGGCGCCTGCGTCAAGGGGTCCCCGTCGCAACCCTGGCCGAAGCTGACGATGGCGTCCTCCGCCTCGTTCAGATGGGGCGCGGCCAACGCGGCGAGTTCCTCAACCTCGGGGATGAAGGCGATCCGGTTGTGGGAGGCGGGGAACTCCCCGTCCGGCTGGAAGGAGATGCACCCCACGCAGTCGGCGTTGCACACGGCCGTTGTCGGCAGGGGCGCCTCCCACCGCCGGTAGAAGAGGTTCTTGGCCGCGAAGCAGTGGTATTCGGTCGCGCAATGGGCCACGTGGGCCAGGAGCCGGTTGTCCGGGTCTTCCGCGAGCCGGCGTTTCACGAGGACCTCCAGCTCCCGATCGTCGTAGCGCCCGGGGTCCTGCTTGCGGCTCGGGTCCACCCGGACGGCGGCGGCCACGAATCCGCCTTCCCTCCATCCAATCGCGGTGTACGCCCACAGGGGAAGCGGCGTCCGCGCGCCGGAAAAGTCCACGGCGGGAAGCAGGGTGCGGGCAAAGCCCGGGGCCGGGAAGGCCGATACGGCCGTCAGGCCCTCGGGGGCCGGGGAAAACGCGCCCCCTCCCTCCCCTCGGGGGTCCCAGCCGACGGGCCGCCCGCCGGGCAGGAGAAAGAACTTGCTCCCGTCCGGAAGGGGGGTCAACTCCTCATCGTCCGGGCGGACCAGGTTTCCCCCCGAAAGGCCCGCCATGTCCAGATTGGGAACGTCGAAGATTTCGCCTTTGGCGTTGGCGTATACGGCGGAAGGGTTTGCCTGCCTCGAACTCATTGTCGCTTCGATTCAACGGTATCCAAAAGCGGGTTTCGGGCGAAGGATGCGCTTTCCGCCCGAAACCCTTGACCATCGGCGGAATCGGGCAATCCGCGGGCTCGCTACATGAAGTACTTCCGCTCCTTCATGATCGGGTACATCGAGGCGACCCATTTCCCGTAGCCGTTGAAGACCTGCGTCGGCCTGCGCTCGTCGGTGCCGAGCATCCGCTCGGATGCCTGCGACCAGCGCGGGTGGGGGAATTTCGGGTTCACGTTCGCCCAGAAGCCGTATTCGTTGGGGGTGAGCTTTTCCCAAAAGCTTTTCGGCCGCTTGTCCGTGAACTCGATGGAGACGATGGACTTGACGCTCTTGAAGCCGTACTTCCACGGCGTGATGAGCCGGATGGGTGCGCCGTGCTGCTGGGGCAGGGGCTTGCCGTAGACGCCGGTCACGAACAGGGCGAGGTCGTTCATCCTCTCCTCGATGGTCAGGGCCTCGACGTAGGGCCAGGGATACCAGACCTGGAGCTGGCCGAGGGCCACGGTCCGTTTCAGGAACGTGGTCATCTTAATGTACCTGGCGTTGCTTTTCGGCTCGACCGCCTCGATGAGGGCGGAGATCGGAAAACCGGTCCACGGCACCGCCATGGCCCACGCCTCCACGCACCGGAACCGGTAGAGGCGCTCTTCCAGCGGCATGGCGCGGACGAGGCCCCCGACTTTCACCTGCTAGGGACGGGTCTTGAGGCGCTTGGCGAGCCGTTGAATCGTTTTCGTCCCGCCGAACTCGTAAAAGTTGTTGTATTTGGCCGCCACGGCCTCTTGGGTCAGCGGACGGTCCAAGGTGAACGCGGGATTCCGCTTCGCCGGGTAGAGGTCCAAGGTCATGTCTTCGGGCGGCTCGGTCTTGGCCTCCGCGGTCCCCGCGAGGCCGTGCGCGCCCAGGACGCCCCCCGCGACGACGGCCAGGCTTCCGGCCAGAAATTTCCGGCGGTCCAGGAAGATGGACTCCGGGGTCGCCTCCCGCTCCGGGATCGACCATTCCGGCTTTTTCAGATGGTGCATGGGTCTCTCCTTTCTCCCGCCCCCCGATAGGGGTGAAAGGACATCTCTTTCTTCTTATCCTACAGGGTATGAATCATAGGACCAAGGGTTGTATGGGTTCAAGACATATGAGACACGGGGG
>JASLXW010000497.1 GCA_030740135.1 Nitrospinota bacterium | reverse complement strand
CTCCTCTCTCTCTGTTGGCCCCTGGAACTCTACTCCCTACCCAAGGAGATGTCTCACATCTATCTGAACCTATACATCCCCCTAGGACAAAACCGCCTCACTTTTACAAAATTGCCACATAATTCCCGCAACCATCTTGACATCACCGCCCCGAACTTTATGGAAGCGCAATTGGGACGTTTGCGGGTGCATTCATACAACCAATTGATATCATACTAATTAGTCTTGTTCCGAAAGCCCTGATCCCTCCGCCGGTCGCCGAACCAATCCCATACGAAAAGCGGCACCTATCTTGCGTTGTTATATACGCGTGATCTTGATGAAACCCGAATGAGAAGGGGGGATGAACGGATGTTTGACTGCGCGAACTGTTCGAAGCGAATGAACGGGCCCTTGGAATCGCTGCCCGGGGAAATCCTGGACCCGCTGAGCCGCTCCTTCAAGACCCGTCAATATCAAGGCGGGGAACTGGTCTATATGCAGGACGAGTCGGTCGATGATTTTCACTTCCTTTGCGGCGGGGCCGTGAAGCTGATCCGCGAATCCCCCGAAGGCAAGCAGACCATCGTGGACATCCTCGGTCCGTGCGGCTGGTTCGGCGACTTCTCATTTTCCGAAGACGCCGTTCACTCCGTGTCCGCCGAAGTGGTGACGCCGGCCGTGGTGAATCACGTGAGCCGCAGGAAGATCGCCGAGTTGGCGCTCCGGGAGCCCAATCTCCTGGTGAAGATGGTGGAGAGCCTCAACGCCTCCCTCGGGGAAGCCCGGGCGCGGAACGCGCACCTCGCCCATCAGCCGGTCCGCCTCCGGGCGCTCCACCTGCTGGCGAGCCTCTTCGACCGCTACGGCCAACGGGTCAACGGCCATTGGGAACTGGGCATTCCGCTGGCCCGGGCCGAGATCGCCGAGATGTTGGGGACGACGCCGGAGACGGCCATCCGGACGCTCGGACAGCTTCAGCGGGAAGGGCACCTTCAATTGGGACGCCGGCGCATCGCCGTGTCCGATCGGAAGGCCCTTAACGACCTCACCGAGCGGGAGACACTGGGGTTGTTGGCGGCGGGGGATGAGGAAAGCGTACTGGAATGATAGGGGAGGTCGGAACAATGAAACGGTTCAAGAAAATCCTGGCCCCGACCGATTTTTCCGACCACTCGGACGCGGGTCTCCGCTACGCGGATTACCTGGCCAAGACGTTCGGGTCGGAGGTCCTGGTGTTTCACGTCCTGCCGCATCAGGAGGTGGAGAAGAAGGAGGCGCTTCCGCCCCCTTCCGGCTACGTGGACGAGATTTCCAAGGAAACGGAGCTTACGGCCGCCGATCATTACAGGAAGGCCGCGCTCCCGGGACCCGCCGGTTCCAGGCCCAAGACCGCCGCGGCGAGCGGCGTCCCCTTCGTGGAGATCATCCATAAGGAGAGAGAGGAGGGTTGCGACCTGATCGTCATGTCCACCCACGGCCGCACCGGGCTCAATCACATGCTCGTCGGCAGCGTGGCGGAAACCGTCGTGCGGCTCGCGCGCAAACCCGTTTGGACGGTGAGGAAGAAGGCGTTCGCGTTTGAGAGGCCGTGAGCGTTCCGCGGCGGCTCTCATCGGTGATGCCTGTGGCAAGGGAGGACACGAAAATGTACAAGAAGATTCTGGTCACGCTGGACGGCTCGGAGCTGGCCGAGCAGATCATCCCTCACGTTCGGGACATCAACAACGGCGGGGGAAGTGAAGTCCATCTCCTTCGGGTGGCGATGGCTCACACCCTTCCCGGAATGGACCCGGTCGAGGCCCAGGTCGAGATCGTCAAGGAGGCGGAGGACTACCTGAGGGATTTGGAAGGCAGTCTGCGCGAGAATGGGTTGAAGGTGGAATCCCACGTCCGTTACGGACATCCGGCGGAGGAGATCCTCGATCACACCGAGCATCGGAAGTTCGACCTCATCGCCATGACGACCCACGGCCGCTCCGGCGTCAGACGCTGGCTGCTGGGCAGCGTGGCGGAGAAGGTTGTCCGGAACAGCCCCATCCCGGTCCTGGTCGTTCGGACCAGTCTAAACTGAGCGGGTCCGAAGCCGGCGCCGTCACATAAGGGGGACGAAACGATGGTTGCCGAATCCGCGTTGAGAGGAGGGCAGAGGTTCGACGATCCGCGCTTCGAAAAATTCCTGTTCAACGATTCGGACGCGGCGTGGATCTGGTAGATCGTCCGCCTGCACGTTGGGTACGAGTTGATTCACGCCGCCCTCGGCAAGCTGGGGAATCCCGCCTGGGTGAAGACCGGCGTCGCCGTCAAGGGGTATTGGACGTTCGTCCTTAAGGCAAAACCAAAGGGGCCCATCCCGAGATGGCGTACGGGTGGTGCCGGGATTTTCTCCAGTACCTGCTGGACAACGAGTGGTGGGGGTTCTTCTCCAATCTCGTCGCCTACGGCGAACTGCCGGTCGGGATCGCCCTGATCCTCGGCGCCCTGACGGCCATCGCGGCGTTCTTCGGGACGCTCATGAACTTCTCGTTCCTGATGGCCGGAACCGCGTCGCTGAACCCGGTGCTCTTCGGTCTGTCCGTGCTCCTCATCCTGGCGTGGAAAACCGCGGGCTACATCGGCCTCGACAGGTGGCTTCTGCCCGCCTTGGGGACGCCTTGAAAAGGGGGCGGGATTTTCCGCACGGTGGGTTCAGACCGTAAATCCCAGAAGTGAATCACTCCCGGCGGAGAGGACGAACGGCGGTCTTCCCGCCCTCTCCGCCGCCCCCCTCCAGAGAATTTTCCCCGAAGCATTGAGCCACGGTAATCAGCCGTCCTCATCCTCCTCGCAACCGTGTATAGGTTCGGATAGATGTGAGACCTCTCCTTGGGTAGGGAGTAGAGTTCCAGGGGCCAACAGAGAGAGAGGAGGTCCCTGGATGCA
>JASLXW010000496.1 GCA_030740135.1 Nitrospinota bacterium | reverse complement strand
GGTGGTCGGCTCCCGGGTGAAGTACGGCATGGCCGACATCGAGCGGATGGACGCCCTCGACGCCCTTGGGCCGAACATGGTTTTCATCCACATGGGCTGGACGAACCCGCGGGAGGTCAAGCTGGTCGTGGATTACGATCTCAAGGTCTCGTGCACCCCGACCGCCGGGATGAAGCTGGCGATGGGCAGCATGAATTTCGGCCACTTCCCCGAGATGCTCGAGTTCGGGGCCACCGTCGCCCTGAGCTCGGACTCGGCCATGTCGAGCAATTTCCTGGATATCGTCCGCGGGATGTACCTCGCCTCGGGCGGGATCAAGGCGGCGCGTCTGGACGCGACGATCATGGGGCCCGAGACCATGCTCGAGATGGCGACCCTCAACGGCGCGAAGGCGGCCCTGTGGGAGGACGAGATCGGATCGCTCGCCCCTGGGAAGAAGGCCGACATCGCCGTTTTCGATACGAGAAAGCCCGAGTGGCGCCCCATCCTCAACCCCATCGCCAACCTGGTCTATTCGTCCCGGGGGGGCGCGGACACTGTGATCATCGACGGAAAGGTCGTGATGGAAGGGGGAAGCGTTCTGACGATTGACGAAGAGAAAACGCTGGATGAGGCCCAGGCGCGGGGTGAAAAGCTGGCGGAGAAATCCGGGCTCTGGGACTTGGCGAAACCCAAGTGGCCTATTTTTTAAGGGCGGCCGTCCGCCGCCATTCGGTTCAACCCAAGGGGTGAGGAGGGGAATTTCGGCATGATCATCGATTGTCATGTTCACGCGGGAAAGCTCGGAGAGCATTACCCCGAGTGGTGGGTGAAGGAGCTATACCGGGTCTGGGGAGGCGTGGACCAGTGGACCGGCGGAAAGAAGGACCTGAGCGTGGGCGAGCGGCTGGTTGTCCAGATGGACGCGCACGGGATCGACAAGATGTGCATCATGACATCCGACCACCGGCGGGTCTACGGCCGGGTGAAAGGGCCCTACACACCGAACGAGTTCCTTTTGGAGGTCCGCGAGGCCGCGCCCGATCGGTTCGCCCTGACGTGCAGCGTGGACCCGCTGCGGGACGTGTACGAGGCCACGCTCGAAGTCGAGCGGCGCATCCGGGACGAGGGTTTCGACGCCTGCAAGATTTACCCGTCCTACGACCACTTCGACCCGCGGGACGAGCGTCTGTTCCCCCTGTACGAGAAATTCATCGAGCTCGACATCGCCGTGCAGATCCACATGGGATGGACGCCCTGCATGAACGCCCCCATGAAGTATCAGCATCCCCACCTCCTCGACGACGTGGCGCTGCGGTATCCCGAAATGAAGATGGTTGTGTGTCACTTGGGGTGGCCGTGGGTGGACGAGTGCATGGCGCTGATCGCCAAGTACGACAACATCCACGCCGACCTGGCTTACTGGGGCTGGTTCACGCCCGAGGAGAACCTGAGGGTGATTCAGCGGTTCGGCCGGCTCTGCGGGTTCGACAAGCTCCTCTTCGGCTCCGAGAACTCCCACACCCACATGGCGGTGGAGCTCATGCTCGGGCTGAACGATGAAGCGGCCCGCCCCGGGGGGGGGATTGAGCCGATCTCCCCGGACGATCTGGACAAGGTCATGTGGAAGAACACGGCCCGGCTTTGGAAGATCGACGTCTGACCCCATCTGCTCACACCCGGAAAAGGGCGCCCCGTAGCACGCGGGGGCCATGCGGGAAAAGGAAGGAATGACCCGAACGGTGCGGAAAGCGGGCCGGGATCCTTCAAGGTTGGTTCTCGTTTCCGATTTGGATTCCACCCTCCTCCACGAGGAGACCTACGATTTCGACGAGGCCCGCCCCCTGTTGCGGTTTCTCGGGGAGCGGGGCATTGCGCTGGTTCTGGTGTCGAGCAAGACCCGCAAAGAAATGGAAGCGGCCCAGGCGGAATTGGACGTTCACGGACCGTTCATCTGCGAGAACGGCGGCGCTGTCGTCATCCCGCCCGGGTTTTTCTCGGGGCCGGCGCCGGGCGCGGTCGTGATCGACGGCAAAGAAGTCCTCGAGCTGGGACGGCCGGTCCGCGTTCTCCAACGGAAGGTGGGGAGACTCGCGACGGAGGCCGGTCTCACGGTCCGGACAATCCTCGAGATGGAAGTCGATGAGGTGGCCGCGCTGACCGGTCTTCCGAAGGACAAGGCCGCGCTTGCCCGTGACCGGGAGTACATCCTGCCATTTCAGCATAATGGCCCGGATGCCGCCATGGAGGCGTTCCGGCGGAAGGCCGAGCGGGAGGGTCTCCGGGTGGTTCGCGGAGGGCGATTTTATCACCTCATGGGGGACGTGGACAAAGGGAGGGCCTTCTCGCGTCTCAGGGCGATTATTGAATCCTCCGGCGATTCGCGGTTTGTCGTAGCGCTGGGAGACGCCGAGAACGACCTGGGTTTGTTGCGCGGAGCGGACCAGGCCGTGGTCATTCCCCGGCGAGCGGGTTGGGAGTGGAAACTGATGGAGGCGCCCGGTGTCCGTCCGGCGTCCAGGAGGGCGCCGGGTGGATGGACCGATGAGGTGTGGGCCGTCCTGAATGAATTCGGCATCGGGGTTGTGGATTCACCCGAATGAGATTTTGCACGGCCCTCCGGTCAAATGCGTATCGCCATGCCGATTTTTTCCGGCCGGTCCCTGAATTTGCTGAAATAATCAAATAATCTAAATTTTGGACGCTTTGATTGGGAATTCATGCGGGACACCGCTCAAATGATGGTCTTTCGCTCCCATCGGGACAGTCGGTAAGGGGGGGGTCGATTCTTGATTTTTTCCCAAACAACTCGTTACAGGAATGTTCCTGTCCCGCATGTGGTTCTCAGGAAACGTTATCTCAATTTATTAAGTTTGGATTTCGTTATTTAGAATGTGCTTCATGTAGCACGCTTTATGTCTCTCCTCGTC
>JASLXW010000495.1 GCA_030740135.1 Nitrospinota bacterium | reverse complement strand
GATCGCCCTTGCCTGAGAGAAGGAAAGGGACCTGAACTAATTCGGGAGGGTATTTCCCATGCGCCCAGTGACCATCGGCCTCTCCGAGGCCCGGCCCGAGGCGAACGCCAAGGTCCGGGGCGAAGGGATCTATCCGATTCACTTCGACGTTCCGGGCGCCGTCCACGCCAAGGTCCTGAGGAGCCCCCATCCGCACGCCCGGATCCTGAGCATCGACCCCTCCAAGGCCGAAAGGCTGCCGGGGGTGTTCGGCGTTCTGACGCGCAATGACTTTTTGGGCAACGATCGCTTCACCCCGACCTTCGGTCCGGTCTATTACGACCAGCCGGTGGTGGCGCTGGACAAGGTCCTCTTCATCGGAGACACGGTGGGGGCCGTGGCCGCCGCGGACAAGGACACGGCGGAGGAGGCCCTGTCGCTCATCGACGTCGAGTATGAGGAGCTTCCCGCGGTTGCGGATCTGGACGCCGCCCTGGCCGAAGGGGCGCCGCTCGTTCATGAAAAGATGGAGGTTCCGTCCACCGGGTTCGCGGATCTCAGGACGATTCGTCCCGTTCCCGGGACGAACATCTGCAACCACTATCAGCTCCGGCATGGAGACGTGGAGGAAGGATTCGCGGAATCCGACCACCTCTTCGAACACGAGTTCACCACGCCCGCCACACAGCACGTGCCCTTCGAGCCCTACAACGCCGTCGCCCGGTTCGAGCACGGCGACAAGCTCACTGTCTGGTGCAGCACCCAGATGCCGTTTCAAGTGAGGAACCAGCTGGCCCGCGTGTTCCGGGCGCCCCTGGGGAACGTCCGCGTCATCGTGCCCGGCTACCTGGGAGGCGGATACGGCGCCAAGACGTACGTGAAAATCGAACCCTTGACGGCGTGCCTGGCCTGGAAAGTGAAACGCCCCGTCCGTCTGGTCCTCAGCCGCGAGGAGTGTTTCCTGCTGTCCACCAAGCACGCCTCGACCGTCCGGATCAAGGCCGGCGTCACCCGGGACGGCCTCTTCAAGGCCCGGAAGACGGAGATCCATCTGGACACGGGGGCGTATGCCGACATCGGCCCGCGCATCGCAAAGAACTGTGGGTATTCCTCGTGCGGCCCGTTCAAGATGCCGAACGCCTGGGTGGATTCCTACTGCGTTTACACCAATAAGGCCATCGGCGGACCCTTTCGCGGTTTCGGCGTGGCCCAGGTTTCCTGGGCCTACGGCCAGCAGAACGACATGATCGCCCACGCGCTGGACCTGGATCCCGTGGACTTCCTGAACCGAAACCTGATCGAGCCGGGTGACGAGTTCATCACCGGCTCCGTCATGAAGGAGATCGACTTCAGGGAGAACCTCCGGTCGGCCGCCGAAGGCGTCGGCTGGGGAAAGCCCACAAGCCCCCCGGACCCCGCCCACATCAAGGTCGGCCGGGGTGTGGCCCTCGGAATGAAGAGCACCGTCAGCCCAACCACCTCGAGCGCCTTCATCAAGGTCAACAACGACGCCAGCGTGTCGGTTCTCTGCTCCACGGTGGACATGGGGCAGGGCTCCGACGCCGTCATGGCCCAGATTGCGGCCGAGACCCTCGGCGTGGCGTATGACCGGGTGAACATCGTCCATGCCGACACGGCCGTAACCCCTTATGATCAGATGACGGCATCCAGCCGCTCCACCTTCCATGTGGGCGCGGCCGTGGGCATGGCGGCCCGCGACGCCAAGGAGCAGATCCTGAAGCTGGCCTCCGATCGGCTCGAAGCCGCCCCCGGAGACCTGGACATCCGTGAAGACAAGGTCTTCGCCAAGACCGACCCCCACAGGACCGTCTCGGTACAGGAGGTTATTCAGGCCTTTTTCGGGATGGACGGCGGGAACATCCTGGGACGGGGCGTGGTGAGGACGAAAGGCGGCAAGCTGGACCGGGAGACGGGCCTTGCCCTGGAAGAGCTCACGACAGTCTACTGGTTCCCCGCCGCCGGGGCCTGCGAAGTGGAGGTGGACACCGAGACGGGCGCGGTTCGGGTCCGGAAATTGGTCAACGTCGTGGATGTGGGCAAGGCCCTGAACCCCATGACCTGTAAACAACAGGTGGCTGGCTCAGCCATGATGGCCTTGGGTCAGACGTTCTACGAGTCGTTGGACTTCGATCACGGACAATTGGTGAATCCCAACCTTATCGACTACATCCTCCCCTCTTTTGGCGAAATCCCGGACGAGATGGAGGACATCCTCGTCGAGACGCCGGTGAAGGACGGTCCCTTCGGCGCCCGGGGGACGGGCGAGACGTCCATCACCCCGCCCTCTCCGGCCGTGGCAAACGCCATCTACGACGCCGTCGGCATCCGGATTCACGACTTGCCCATTACGCCCGAGAAGGTGCTGCGCGCCCTGCGGGAGGAGGTTTTGGACTGACGTGGAGGTTGAGGGATTGTTGCAGACTGAGATCCGGATTTCAGGAATAGAGCAAGATACTGGATCTTGTCAAGCCGGATCCAATCTGGGCCTGAGAGAATAACAATGATCAATGTGGAGAAGATCGACGAACGTATCTTCAAGGTCACGGTAGAAGACCGAACGACAACGACTCATACAGTGACTGTAGAACCTTCATATCATGAAAAACTGACAGGCAACTGCGTCACGGAAGAAGACTTGATAAAGAAATCATTCGAGTTTCTCCTTGAGCGGGAAGGCAACACCAGTATCTTGCGGACCTTCGATTTACCGGTTATCGGCCGTTACTTTCCAGAATATGAAAATACGATCTCAAAGATGCTCAGGTAGCGGCTTCCTGCGCCGACTAGGGGTCATGTGTGCGGAAACGGGACATCACCGAGGCGCTCTGCCGCTACAAACAGATGAACATGCATGTGGTTGAGCGGTAACCGGTATAGTGCTCCCCATTAAGAGCGGGTTTGAAATAAGGGGGAATTGGG
>JASLXW010000494.1 GCA_030740135.1 Nitrospinota bacterium | reverse complement strand
CCGGCCGCGAGAAACGCCCTGGAAGACGATTTCCGGACCGAGTCCCGGAGCGCCGCCGCCGGGGGCGTCACGACCTTCGGGATCATGGTCGGCTCCGGCCGGGCCGCCTGGACGTTCAAGAAATTTCTCGCCGAGGACGACACCCGGCCCTGGAGCGAAGCGTTTCCCGTTCTCCAGGAGATGGGGGAGGAAAACGCCGCCGTTGATTTCTTCCACTCGCCCACGATCAACACCGAAGAGCAGGCCGCCGACATCCCCGAGGCGGCGCGGCGCTTCGGACTGACTTCCTTCAGGTTCTATCCCAATCTGAAGAGTCCGGCGACCACGAACGTCGTCCCCAAGTAGAAATCCCGGATCGCCGTCCCCGCCTCTTTCGATGACGGACTCATCTGGCTGGGCTTCGAGCAGGTCGGCCGGCTCGGCCCCGCCGGCATGGTCCTCGTCCACAACGAAAACACCGAAGTGGCCACGGCCCTCATGAAGCGGCTGATCCGGGAGGGCCGCAAGGACATCGCCGCGTGGACGGACCGCTGCCCCCCCTGGGCCGAGGCAGAGCACGTTCACCGCTACGGACTGTTCGCCATGAAGGCCGGGTGCCGGATCTACGCCCTTCACATCTCGACGGCGGACGGCCTCGCGGCCTGCGCGGAGATGAAGGCCAAGGGCTGCCCGCTGGTCGTCGAGACCTGTCCCCAATACCTGCTGATGACCACCGACGACCCGGCCGGGCTGCTCCTCAAGGTGAATCTCCCGATTCGCGACGCCGCGCACAACCGGGCCCTTTGGACAGGCGTCGCGGACGGGCGCGTCGAGTGCGTGGGCTCCGACCACGTCGTGACCAATTTCGAAGAGAAGATGGTTCGGGGGGACACCGGAGACCGGGAGGGCGACCCCGTGGACGGCGTGTGGGCCGCGGGTTCGGGTTTCATCGGCATGGGCCTCCTCCTCCCCTTGCTGCTGAGCGAAGGGGTCCACGGAGGCCGGATCTCCATCGGGCGGGTCGTCGAGATCTGCTGCCGAAACCCCGCCGTTCATTTCGGCCTGTATCCCAAGAAGGGGATCATCCAGGTCGGCTCGGACGTCGTCCTCGACATGGACAAGACCGTCACCCTCGCCCCCGAACACCTGAACTCCTTCGCCGACTTCTCGATCTACGAAGGGCGCGAGATCAAGGGTTGGCCGTGGATGACGATTTCGCGCGGAACAGTGGTTTTCGAGGGTGATACAATTACGGGGAAGCGCGGCCATGGCCGGTACCTGCCCCGAAAGCCGGGCAGTCTGAGGTATCCGCCGGAAGAAAGCTGGGACCTCCCCGAATAAATTTGCTTGTCCGGACACTTGTCCATCCCACTCAGCCCGGACGAGCCGGTGCGCCGCCGCGTCTCGCGAAACAGAAACGCCGGATTCCCGAAAAGGAGATCGCACATGCCCCGCGAGCCTTTGATGACGCTGGAAGAGAAGCTCAATCCCAAGTGGACGGCCCTGGTGTGCATCGACTACCAGAACGACTTTTGCGCCAAAGGCGGCGCCCTGGATGAGTGCGGATTCGACGTCGCGCCCATGGCCGCCGTCGCCCCCAAGCTGGGCCGCCTCATCGACGAGGCGCGCGACTCGGGCGTCCCCATCATCTTCGTCCGCAACATCTACGCCACCGATCAGGGTTGGTACTTGTCGGAGGTGACCCACTCCCAGACCATGCGGACGCTTCGGGGCCTGAACCACGAAGTCCGGCTTTGCGAGAAGGACACCTGGGGGTGGGATTACTTCGGCGAGGTCAGGCCCCGGGACGGCGATTGCGAGGTTTTCAAGCACCGTTACAATGCGTTTATCGACACCGACCTGCCCCTCATCCTGCGCAGCAAGGGCATCCGCACGCTGATCATCTGCGGGGTCACGACCAACGTCTGCGTGGAATCGACAACGCGCCACGCCTACTTCCTGGACTATTACTGTGTGGTTCCCGATGACAGCGTGGCGGCCTACGGCGACGACCTGCACGAGATGGCGCTGAAGAACATCGACTTTCTCTTCGGCGAGGTGACCGGGAGCGACAAGATCATCGAAACGCTCGCGGTCAATGCCAGGGCGCGGACGGCGGGTCAGGCGTAAGCGTCATTCACTCCAACCCGCTGTGGGAAGGGATAAGTCGGTTATACCATCCAGCTACCTACGAAGGCGGCCAAGATGGCGTCCTACCGTCATTTTGTGCTATCACAAGATCATCGGCCCATTGGCCGAATGCCGGAGCCTTCCAACGGAAGGCGGGCATTCGGACAAGTGTAGAAGCCACGGTCGGCCACAAACGGACGGTTCAACCACTCCGACACCCAACCCGGTAAGGCCAAGCCAACGGCTTGGCCGCAGAAAGTTTTTCGGGGGGATCAGGGGGGGGCGGTTTTTCAAAAAAGACCCCCCTGGCGGTTTTCTTGCCTGAAAAGCGGGTTCGGGATCGAAAGTGCGACAATCAGGACGCCTCGCCCTGGATCTTCTCCGCCGCCCGGTGGACGGCCCGGAGAATGTCGGCGTGGGCGCCGCAGCGGCAGTAGTTCCCCAAGAGATACTCCCGGATTTCCGCGTCGCTGGGTGAAGGGTTTTCCGACAACAGCCCCTTCACGGCCATGATCATCCCCGGCGTGCAGTACGCGCACTGGAATGCCGACTCCTCGATGAAGGCCGTCTGGACCGGGTCCGGTTCGCCGTTCCGCGAGAGGCCCTCGATGGTCAGGATCTCCCGCTCCGGGCCAATCTGCGCGACGAGCGTTAGGCAGGCGCTGATTGGCTCGCCGTCGAGCAACACCGTGCAGGTCCCGCAAGCGGAGACGCCGCACCCCTCCTTCGGGCCGGTCAAATCGAGGCCGTCCCGCAAGACATCCAGAAGCAGCGCGTTGTCCCGTACGAGGACGGTCCGGTGCTCTCCGTTCACGTTGAGCTCGACGGGACGCG
>JASLXW010000493.1 GCA_030740135.1 Nitrospinota bacterium | reverse complement strand
TACGAGGCCGGCATCGAGCTCAGCGAGGTCGGGCAGATCATCACCGTCGGCGACGGCATCGCCCGCATCTACGGCCTGGAGAAGGTCATGGCGGGCGAGCTACTGGAATTTCCGGGCGAGGTCTTCGGCATGGCCCTCAACCTGGAGGAGGACAATGTGGGCGCCGTCCTTCTGGGAAGCGACACCCACATCGCCGAGGGGGACGAGGTCAAGCGGACGGGACGGATCATGTCCGTCCCGGTCGGCGACGCGATGGTCGGTCGGGTCGTCGACGCCATCGGCCTGCCCATCGACGGAAAGGGGCCCATCGAGGGAACCGAGTATCGGCCCATCGAGCGCCTGGCCCCGGGCGTGATCGACCGCCAGCCCGTGAAAGAGCCCCTTCAGACCGGCATCATGGCCATCGACTCGATGATCCCCATCGGCCGGGGACAGCGGGAGCTCATCATCGGCGACCGCCAGACGGGCAAGACGGCCATCATCGTCGACGCCATCATCAACCAGCGCGGAATGGACGTTGTCTGCATTTATGTGGCCATCGGGCAGAAGCGCTCGACGGTCGCCCAACTGGTCAAGCGGCTGGAGGACGAGGGGGCGATGGAATACACCATCATCGTTTCGGCCACCGCCAGCGATCCCGCGCCCCTTCAGTTCGTCTCGCCTTACGCCGGCTGCGCCGTGGGAGAATATTTCCGGGACAACGGCAAGCACGCGGTCATCTTCTACGACGATCTCAGCAAACAGGCCGCGGCCTACCGGCAGTTGTCCCTCCTGCTGCGCCGCCCGCCGGGCCGCGAGGCCTATCCGGGCGACGTGTTTTATCTGCACTCCCGCCTCCTCGAGCGGGCGGCCAAGCTGAGCGACGCGAACGGGGGTGGGTCCCTGACGGCCCTGCCGGTCATCGAGACCCAGGCGGGCGACGTTTCGGCCTACATTCCCACGAACGTCATCTCCATCACCGACGGCCAGATCTACCTGGAGTCCGACCTCTTCTACTCGGGCATCCGGCCGGCCGTGAACGTGGGTCTGTCGGTCTCCCGCGTGGGGGGCGCCGCCCAGAACCGGGCGATGAAGAAGGTGGCGGGCAGCCTCCGGCTCGACCTGGCCCAGTACCGGGAAATCGCGGCCTTCGCCCAGTTCGGCAGCGAGCTGGACGAAGCCACCCAGGCCCAGTTGAGCCGCGGCCAGCGCCTCACGGAAATCCTCAAGCAGGATCAGTACGCCCCCATCCCGGTCGAGCGGCAGGTCATCTCCATCTACCTGGGGATCAACGGCCACCTGGACGGGGCGCCCGTCGAGCGGTGCCGGGAGTTCGTGGAGGGCTTCCTGAAGATCCTGGACGGCCGGCACGCGGATCTGCTGGAAACCATCCGGAGCGAGGCGCAAATCTCCGACGCGACGGAAGAGGCGCTCAAAAAGGCCATCGGCGAGTTCAAGGCCGAATGGTCCCGGGAAGCCGAGCCGGCGACGTAACGGGAAGCGGAACCCATGGCCAGCATCCAGCAGATCAAGCGGCGCATCACCAGCGTCAAGAGCACCGAGCAGATCACCCGCGCCATGAAGATGGTCGCCGCGGCGAAGCTGCGCCGCGCGCAGGAGCGGATCCTGGCGGCCCGGCCCTTCGCGGACAAGCTTGCCGAGATGATCCAGAGCCTGGCCCGGCGCGCGGAGCACCTGTCGCATCCCCTCATGGAGGAGCGGCCCGTCAAGCGGCGCCTCCTGGTTTCCATCACGTCCGACAAAGGGTTGTGCGGGAGCTACAACACCAACATCGTCCGGGTGGTGGCTGAAAAGATGTCGAGCCGGGCGGAGGCGCAAGGCGACGCCCCCGAGGTGTCCCTCGTCTCCATCGGGAAAAAAGGAAGGGACGTTGCCCGGCACCGGGGTTATCCGATCCAGAAGGAATTCATCGACAACTTCGGCCGGATGGACTACGACCTCGCCAGGACGCTGGGCGATTACTTCATCGCGGAGTTCACCGAAGGCCGCGCCGACGAAGTGGTCCTGATCTACAACCGGTTCATCTCCACGCTTTCCCAGCGAGTGACGGTCGAGATGCTCCTGCCGATCTCGCCGCCGAAGGCGGAAGACGTCGAGGCGGAAGCCGGGCCCGCGGGCGTCGAGACGGATTTTCTCTACGAGCCTTCGCCCGAGGGGGTTCTGGAAAAGCTCATCGACCGCCACCTGTACACGCACATGCACCGGGTGATCCTGGATGCCGACGCCAGCGAGCACGGCGCGCGGATGACCGCCATGGAGAACGCCTCCAGGAACGCCAAAGACATGATCGGCAGCCTCACCCTTCTCTACAACCGGACGCGCCAAGCCAAGATCACGACCGAGCTCATCGAGGTCGTAAGCGGCGCCGAGGCCCTGGCGGGTTAACGGAAAGGCTGATATAGAGTCCACCCCCGGATCGATTACCGGCAGCAAAAGAAGAGGCGAAACCATGGCTCAAGGAAAGATCACACAGATCATCGGCCCCGTCGTGGACGTGGAGTTTCCACCGGGCCGGCTTCCGGAAATCCGAAACGCCCTGAAGATCGTCCGTGCGGGCGACGGCAACGGGGACAGCGGCAGCGAGATCGTCGTCGAAGTGGCCCAGCACTTGGGGGAGAGCTCCGTCCGCGCGGTGAGCATGGCGCCCACCGAAGGGCTTGTGCGGGGGGCCCCGGTCGAGGACACCGGCCAACCCATCAGCGTTCCGGTCGGCCGGGAAGTTTTGGGGCGCATCCTGAACGTCATCGGCGAGCCGGTGGACGGCGGTCCGCCCATCGAGGTCAAGGAGCGGTATCCCATCCACCGCCCGGCCCCGACGCTCGAGGATCAGAGCACCGAGTCCGAGATGTTCGAGACCGGCATCAAGGTCATCGACCTCCTCGAGCCTTACACCAAGGGCGGCAAGACGGGGCTGTTCGGAGGGGCGGGCGTCGGCAAGACGGTCATC
>JASLXW010000492.1 GCA_030740135.1 Nitrospinota bacterium | reverse complement strand
GGCGATCGGTCTGAAGGCGCTGGCCCTCGACTGCTTCAACGAGGAGATGACGCCGATATCCGACCTTATCGGCACCGGCCGGAAGCAGATATCAATGGCACAGGTGCCGGTGGACAAAGCCGCCTGGTACGCGGCGGCCGAAGCCCTGGTTTTGCTATCGGATTGCGAGGCTTTTCCCCTGACGCCATTCGAGGCAATGGCACAGGGCACGCCCGTCATCGCCTCCAACCTGTCCTCAGTACCGGAAATCGTCGGGGATGCGGGTCTTATTGTCGATCCACGGGATGAAAGCGAAGTCGCCAGGGCGATCGAGCAGGTGTGCGGGGATCGGTCGAAGAAAGGGGTCATGCGCCTTGTGGGCCGCGCCACGCGCGGGCCGGACGGCAAGGTGCGGGCGTCCGTCAGGCCCGAATCGCTACCCCGCGAGCATCCCCTTGCGTCGGTGGAGGGCGCGGAAAAAGGAATTACCTATATCACCGACACCATGGACCGCGTCACCGTCACGGGCGGGAAGAGCGATCCCCGGGGCGCCGCGGCGGCCCTTCTCAAGGACATCATCAACATCTACCGCGCGGCCGCCTCCCCCGCGCAACTGGAGCGAACCGAATGAGCAAATCCAACTCCGATCTCATCGTGGAAATGCTTAAGGACGCCGGGGTGACGCACGGCTTCGGCATCCCGAGCGGAAACGTCATCCCCTTCATGGACGCGATGCGGCGGGACGGAATCAAATTCGTCCTCACGGCGCACGAGGGCTCGGCGGGTTTCGCGGCGGACGTCATGGGACGCCTCACCGGATCCCCCGGCTTTTGCATTTCCACCCTCGGGCCGGGCGCGACGAATCTCACCACCGGGGTGGGGGACGCCTACCTCGACCGCTCCCCCCTGATTGCGCTTACCTGCGACCTTCCGGCGAACCAGATCGGCCGCCGGATCCAGATGCACATCGATCACCACGGCCTCTTCCGGCCCATCACCAAGGGGACCTTCCCCCTCCGGGAGGGAAACGTCGCAGCGACAGTGGAAACGGCCATCCGCCTCGCCATGAGCGAGCCGTACGGCCCGGTCCATCTCGACCTTCCCGAGGACGTATCCCTCGCGCCCGCCGGGGGAGGCGCGCCCCGCGCGCCCGGCGGCGAGAAAATGAAGCCCGCCCCGGATGCGGCGGTCGAAAGGCTCGGCGAGATCCTCCGGGCGGCGAAGCGGCCCGTGGCGGTCCTCGGGCTCACCGCGCTCCGCTCGAAAAACCCGGAGAAAATCAAGGCTTTCATCGAAAATCATCAGCTCCCCTTCGCCACCACCACCATGGCCAAGGGGATGATCGACGAAGACCACCCGCTTTCAATCGGGTGCATCGAGCGATCCCGGCGGCAGGTGCAGCGCGCTTTTCTTCGCGGCGCGGATCTCATCGTCGGGCTCGGCTACGACACCATCGAGGTGGAGTTCGAGAATTGGATCGGGCCGGTCCCCTTGGTGAACGTTGACATCGAACCGGCCGACACGGACGGCTCGGTGCAAATCGCCCACGAAGTGATCGGGGATTTCGACGCTTCCCTCGAGCGGATGGTCCGCCTCGCGCCCGGGGAAAACGAGTGGGCGGCGGAAGCGGCCCTCCGGCAGAAGGAAAAGTTCCAGAAATCGCTTCGCCCGGCCGCGGAAGGCTTCCCCGTCCACCAGGCCATCGACGCCGTGCGCGGGGCGCTCCCCCGGGAAGGCATCCTCGCCTTCGACGTGGGCGCCCACACCCATCAGATCGCAAGCCAGTGGACCGCCCACGCGCCGCGCACCTTCCTCGTCACGAACGGCTGGTCCTCGATGGGCTTCGGCCTTCCGGCCGCCATCGGGGCGAAGCTGGCGCGGCCCGATCTTCCTGTCGTCGCCATGGTGGGGGACGGCTGTTTCCAGATGACCTGCGGCGAGCTCGTCACGGCGCAACGGCTCGGGATCGCGCTTCCCGTCGTGGTGCTCGACGACAGGTGGCTCTCCCTCATCCAGGTCAAGCAGGAGCGGCGAAGCCTCCCCTTTTACGGCACCGCGCTTTCATCGGCGGGCCACCCCGGCCCGCCGGCCCACTATTTCGGCGTGCCGGCGGTCGGCGTGCGCGATCCCGGGGAGCTCGATCGGGAGTTGCGGAAAGCGATGGCGGCGGAGGGGCCCACCGTCATCGAAGCGATAGTGAACGCGGAACACTACATGGAAACCGTCTTCGACTGAGCGGCGAATTTTCCTTGGAAATACAGCCCGGTAATTCTTCCGTTTTCATCCGGTTCAGAGTCCCATGTCACAAAAACCGCGCGCCTTCGAGGTCGGCTTCCTCGAAATCCACCCCCTCCAGGTTCGCTCCGACAAGGCTCGCCCCCCGCAGGATCGCGCCCGAAAGATCCGCGTCCGACAGATCGGCGTCCGCCAGGAGGGCATCCTCCAGATCCGCGTCCCGAAGGTCGGCCTCCCGCAGGTCGGCATCCGACAAGTCGGCTTCCCGCAGGGAGGCGCCCTTCAGGACGGCCCCGCGCAGGTTTGTTCCGGCGAGCGGAAACCCATTGAGGTCGAGCCCGCTCAAGTCCTCTCCGGCGAGCGGGGCGGGAACGCCCCCGCCGGCCGATTCCTCAATCAGAGCCGATACTTTTTCTTCGGATAACGGCATAGCCTTTCCCCCGGAAGACCGCGCGCCCATGCGGCGGCCACCGTCCGGCGCTTCGATTGTACCGAAAACGGGGAAAATACCCGAAGCCGGTCCCCGGGTATTCCCGCCGGATTTGACACCCGGGGAGGGGCGGACCTACAAAGGAACCCACTCCCATTCCGCGGCACGCAGTGCTTGGACTTCATCGTGCGGCGCAAAACGCGCGGGCGGGGGCCTTGAATGTATTGCACGCGAAAGGGCAAAAACCCATTCACTCTGGCGTGAGGCTGATATGAAAGGGAAAAAAGCGGGTGTGGTCGGCCTGGGGACCATG
>JASLXW010000491.1 GCA_030740135.1 Nitrospinota bacterium | reverse complement strand
TCACTTCTCGGCCGATTTCAGGGAATTTCTGGACGGGGCCGATGTCGTGGACGTGGTGACGCCATCCGACAGCCACTTCCCCCTCTGCCGCGAGGCCATCGAGGCTGGCAAGGACGTCTTTGTCGAAAAGCCCATCACTGTCGCGACGAAGGAAGCCGAGGCGCTCGCCTCCCTGGTGGAGAAGACGGGGAAGATTCTCCAGGTGGGGTATTATTACCGGTTTCATCCCATCTCCCGGTTCATCAAGGACCAGATCGACTCGGGCGCCCTGGGGGAGGTCCGCTACATCGCCGGTAATTTCCTGGGGTTCAAGCGGGCCCGGAACGACGTGGGTGTCACCCACACGGACGCCATCCATTTCTTCGACCTCTACAACTGGTTTCTCGGTCCGGCGGAGACCGTCCTGGCCTCGGTCGTCCGGGACCACTTCGGCCGCGGCCTCGAGGACACCTCCCTGGTCGTGCTCGAATACCCGGGCGGGGCCATCGGAAAGGTGGAGTCGGGCTACATCCAGCCGGGTCGGTGGATTGAAAAGGTCGTCCCCAACGCCATGACCACCAAAGACCTCTGGGTCATGGGGACGAAGGTCACCATCGTCGCCGATTTCGAGGTGGAAGAGCTGACGGTTCACGAGGTCCGGCACGAATTGATCGACGGAACGTGGACGGCCGTGCGCGGGGGAGGGCGCACCCCTTTGATCGGGACGGCTAGTCCCGTGGATCAGGTTGTCATGGAGCTGGAGGCCTTCCTGGATTCGGTCAAGACCCGCAAGCCGCCCGCCGCGGGCGTGGTGAACAGCGGCGTGCATCTGGCCAGGACGATGGACGCCGTCTACGAATCCAGCCGCGAGCGTCGGGCCGTTCCCCTGTAGGCGTGATTCGCTTCTTGGGAAGAGAGGATGGACCGTGAAGGACATCGGACCGAAGGATATCGAGAACAATTTTCCTCTGGTTTCCCGGCGCGACGGGCGGGAGACGAGCATCGTCCGCGTCGGGGACGTCGAGATCGGCGGGGAGAGGCTCTGTGTCATGGCCGGTCCCTGCACGATCGAGAACCTGGACCAGCTTCGGGACATCGCGAGCCACGTCAAGGACAGCGGGGCCGTCCTCCTGCGGGGCGGAGCCTACAAGCCCATGACCTTCCCGTACCGGAGCGAGACCGCCTTCGAGCTGGGCGAGGAAGGGCTCGCGTTCATGCGGCGGGTCCGGGACGAGACCGGTCTCCCCCTCGTGACCGAAGTGGTCGATGTCCGCCTCGTCGATCAGGTGGCCGAAACGGCCGACATGATCCAGGTCGGGGCGAGAAACATGCAGAACTTTCCCTTGCTGGAAGAGCTTGGCCGGTGCGGAAAGCCTGTCCTTCTCAAACGGCATTTCGGATGTGGCATCCGGGATTGGCTGGGGGCGGCGGAATATCTCTACCATCACGGGAACGACCAGGTCGTCCTGTGCGAGCGGGGGATCTCGGCCGCGCATACGCATGAGCCGACGGCCCGGTTCATCGTGGACATTCAGGTCATCCCGGCCGTGCGGAGCTACTCCCATCTGCCCATCGTCATCGATCCGAGTCACGCGACCTTCAACCGGAAGTTTGTGCCGTCCATCTCCCGGGCCGCAATCGCGGCGGGCGCCGACGGTCTCATCCTGGAAGTTCACCCGACGCCGGAAAAGGCCGCGGTGGACCCGCTCCAGGCGCTGAGCTACGAGGTGTTCGACGGCCTCATGGGCGACCTTCGGGGCATCGCGCGGGTGGTGGGGAAGACCCTCTAGCGGAGAAGGCGGGCAGGATGCCCGCCCTACCTGCTTTTGAAAACACCGGGTTTACACCGTCGGGTAGGCCGGGCGTTTGGGTCGGTTGACCCCTTGCCCGACAGGAAAGGGACCATTCGGGTCTCGATATGTAAAACCATTTACGAGACACTACACGGGAACGCGGACGCGGAAGGAGAGCGATGGTCAGCGAGCTTGAGGCGGTTCAGGACTGTATTTCCAACCGGGTTCCAAAAGAGGTCGAGGGTGTTTCGTGGTTTGTGGGCATCGTGGGGGACCGTCCTTCCCAATACGCCAAGAGCCCGGTCATCTGGAACCCCACCCTGAAAAAGTTTGATTTCGACGCCTTCTATGTCGCCTTCGACGTGGAGGAGTCGCGGCTCGGCGCGCTGCTCAAGGCCCTGAGCGCTCACCCGCAATTGCTGGGATTCAACGTCACCGTCCCTTACAAGGTGAAGATCATCCCCCTGCTGGACGAGGTGGAGCCCAAGGCCGCCCGCATCGGGGCGGTGAACACCGTTGTGCGCGAGGCGGACGGCCGTCTGGTCGGGTGCAACACCGACGGTCAGGGGGGAATCGACAGCATCACCCAGATCCAGCCGGGTGAGAATGAGGCCTTTCTGCCCGATCTCAAAGGAGCGAGAACGCTCCTGATCGGCGCCGGCGGCGCGGCGGCGGCGCTTGCCCATTATTTGAACGAGGCGACCGGGGGGCGGACGCTCTACATCGCCAACCGGACGGAGGAGGCCTCCCAGGCCCTGGCCGACTCGGTCAATGAGACGGGAGGCCGGGCCGAGGGGATCGCGGAGAAGGATCTGGGGAAGGCCGCGCAGGAGGTGGACCTGGTCGCGAACGCGACGGTCAAAGGGCAGGGGGGCGTCCGGCGGCTTCCGGACGGGCAAGCCACTTGCCTGGAGCCGTATTCCGCCCTCTTCCCCGCCCGTCCGGCTTCCGCGCCCGGGCCGGCCGAAGGCCGGGAGAGCGAGTTCTACGCGTCTTGGTGGAAGGATTCGCACCGGGATATGTCGGAGAACCAGGAGCTCTCGGCGGAGCTGTCCGCCCGGATCCCGACGGATGTCCGGTTCTACGACGCCGTTTACGCGCCGCTGGAGACGGTGTTCCTGCGCCACGGCCGGTTGAGTGGCCACCGGACCTTGAACGGGAAGGGGATGAACGTCTGTCAGGCCGCTGACGGTTTCT
>JASLXW010000490.1 GCA_030740135.1 Nitrospinota bacterium | reverse complement strand
TTCCAGGTTCCGGTGCGGGGCGAACTCCGGGCCGTTGTCGTACGAAATGGTGCGCCTCGCCTCGGGTGGAAAGGCAGCAAGGATGTCGTGTGCGTGCATCGTGCCGTCCTCCTACCTTCAAACCGAAAGCTGGAGGATACGGATTTTGCTTCTTCAAATCCCCCCTCAATCCCTCTACGATTCCACTCGAAACGTGTGCGCCACGAGGGCGCGTATCCCTAGCAGAGGAGGGTTCTGCACGGACAGTAGTCGGTTTGATCTGTTAGCTGACCGGCGGCTTCGTTGGGTAACCGGCGGGGTCGAAGCCCGGTGACAAAGGCCGTCTTGGACGGACGAGCGATCCGGCGGGCCGTAACGCGAGTGAAGCCCGGGAAGGCCTCGAAAAGTGGGTCGTGGACGCCGACCCGGCACGTTTACGGGGAAGGCGGTACGGAGCGGGGAAGGGAACCGATGCATGCACCCGATCCGGTCCACCGGGGTAGTGGGCATGGCACGCCGGAAGAGGGATACGGGTAACGTGGGAGATCCGTTCCGGTCGAGGGTCGCAACCTCGCGGCCGCGTCAGGCGGCGGGCCGGGCGGAAGTCGGAGGGGGGCATAGTACCGCTGAAGCCGGGTAACGCCGGTGGAGGGAAGGCCCCCTGATTCTGGTGCGTTTCCGAAGGAGACGAAGAGGAGGTGATTGGCGATGAGCCTAACAACACCTGACAAGATCAGGAGCCTTCAGAGGAAACTTTATCGACGGGCCAAGGCAGAGCCGGACTTTCGTTTCTATGCGCTCCTTTGGCCCATGCCAACCTGCCCTCCGTACGACTTCGGGAGGCGGGATGGTTGGCAATACGACAAGGTCTACCGAAGGGACATCATCGAGCATGCGTACCGCTTGGCAAAGGCCAATGGCGGAGCGCCCGGCGTCGATGGCGTGACCTTCGCGATGATCGAAGCGAAGGGCGCGGGGGAATGGTTGACCGGCTTGCGGGAAGACTTGTGGCGGAAGACCTACCAGGCTCAGCCGGTGCGCCGTGTGACGATCCCCAAGCCTGGAGGTGGAGAGCGCCCGTTGGGCATCCCCACCATCCGGGACCGGGTGGCGCAGACCGCCGCCAAGCTGGTCTTGGAACCGATCTTCGAGGCCGACCTCGATCCCAATGTTCATTGCCAACCATCCCGCCTCCCGAAGTCGTACGGAGGGCAGGTTGGCATGGGCCAAAATGGCCGAAGATCAGGGACGACCTGAACGCAGTCCTGCGCGGGTGGTCCCGCTACTTCGGCTACGGGTCGAAATCATGCTCCTACCGGATAGCGGACCATTATGTCTGGGAGAGCGTGCGGCACTTTCCGCGGCGGCGTCACAAGGTCCCTTCGCGGCGGACCCATCGCTTCTCATTCAGGGAAGTGTACGGCGACCTCGGGGTGATGCTACTCCAGGGCGCCCGCGACGCCGGGCCGCATGCCCGTGCGATGAAGCCAGTCTGAAAGCCGGATGCGGGAAAACCGCAAGTCCGGTTTGATGAGCGGGGAGGGGAAACGGAGCGATGCCAATACGGCCCAAGCCACCGCGCCCCTCCTCGACTCCACCGAGGAACCAAAATGATACCTTCAAAATCAACAGACATCGTCGCCTCCATGATTGGCATGGAAACCGCGATGCACATCATCGTTAATTTTCCGTCACCCGCGTTCAGTCGATTGCCCTGGCGGGCGGGTTGACTTTTATGTTCAGATTATGAACACTGGCTTCCGGTTAAGTTTCGGGCGCCGCGTGAGTTCATGTCTCCAACTCACCCGGAGTGCGGTAGCATGCGCGGATTGGGCCGTGCTGGAGACAACTTTCCAGAGAACTTCCCTTGAATGGAAAAAAACCGGTTTCCCGCCTCGAATCACGGGCCGGGGTACGCTTCCTGCCCTACGGCAGGCAGCTCGTCGAGGAGGACGATGTCGAGGCCGTTGCCGGAGCCATGCGAAGCGGCTGGCTGACGACGGGCCCGGCGGTTCGCGCCTTCGAAGAAACCTTGGCTGCCAAGGTGCAAGGCCGCTACGCGGTTAGTTGCGCCAGCGGCACCGCCGGCCTGCATCTCGCCATGATAGCCTTGGGTATCGGATCCGGCGATGCCGTGGTGGTTCCGACAGTGACCTTCGTAGCCACGGCCAACGTAGTGCGCCACGTCGGCGCCGAGGTCGTTTTCGCCGACGTCGATCCCGACACCGGCTTGATGGGCGCGGCCCAGTTTGCCGAGGCCTTGGAACGCGCGGGGGACGCGCCGGTGAAAGCTGTCATCCCCGTTCACCTTGCGGGCCAATGCGCTGGCCTTGCGGAAATCGCCAGGCTGGCGGGAGAGCGCGGCATCGACGTGGTCGAAGACGCCTGTCACGCCATCGGCACCCGCTACGACGGCACGTTGGTGGGAAGCTGTCGCGACAGCATTATGGCGGTCTTTTCCTTCCATCCGGTCAAGACCATCGCCATGGGCGAGGGCGGCGCGGTCACCACCAATGACCAAGGGCTGTGCGAACGCCTGCGCCTGCTGCGTAACCACGGCATGACACGCGAGCCGGAATCCTTCACCCAGACCAGAATGGCATTCGACGGCGAAGGCTCCCCCAATCCCTGGTATTACGAAATCCACGAGATGGGCTTCAACTACCGGGCCAGCGATCTCCACTGCGCTTTGGGTCTTAGCCAGTTGGGCAAGCTGGACCGGTTTATCGCCAAGAGAAGGCAACTGGCCGACCTTTACGATGAGCTGCTGGCGCCCTATGCGCCTGTTGTCCGACCCCTCGGGAGGATTTCCGGCTGCCGGCCGGCCTGGCATCTTTATGTGCTGTTGATCGATTTCGCCGCCATGGCGAAGTTGTTGGTCAGGAAGTTGAAGATCTTTCCGGTCTGTTCGTCGTGATACTTGACGCGGCGTAGCGGCAGCGGGTAGTCGGTGGCCGAGTTCGTTCCCGTCAGCACGATGGTCTGATCGCACCGCAGACCG
>JASLXW010000048.1 GCA_030740135.1 Nitrospinota bacterium | reverse complement strand
CCCGTTCCACCGATTCGCGGACTCTGATCAGGTTCGCCGGATAGAAGGCGCTCTTATCGTTCATGCGGCCGCCCGCATTTTTTTGTTCCGGTCCGCAATTTTGCGGAAGAACTTTCTCCATATTTAAGGCATTGTAACAGAGATTGCGCGACTTGAAATTTCTTCGGGCGAAATTTGGAAGGATGTGGTTGGTTTCGGAGAATGCATTCAAAAAGCAAGTATAACGCCGGATTTGGCCATGCCCCTTTTCCTGTTGAAGGTGTGCAAATTGAAGGAAATAACCGCATGCGTGAATCGGCCCCAGGCCTATTTCAGCCGTGCGAGAAACAGGTAGGTGAGGCTCAAGCAGTTGGGGGCTCAACGGGGGGGGGACGCGTCAAGGTTTCGTCTCTTTGAGCCCGGGGAAAGGGGTGCGCCGTTGCTCGTCAGGTGTTGCCGTGACTTCGGGCGTTGCGGAGAATTGGCGGATCTTGATTCACCCGGCCTCGTCGGGTATTTGATCTGCGTCCAAGAATCGGCATAATGTAGGAACAAGAAGATTTGAGGAGCGCAAAGTCAAATCTACGAACAGGTTTGAGTGGAAACAGGGAGAGAACGCATGATGAAAAAAGTGGCGGTTCTGGCAGCGTTTTTATTCTTGGCGGCCGGCCTTGCGGGGCAGGCGAGAGCGGCAAAGACGACCTTCCTGCTGGACTGGATCGTTTACGGAAAGCACGCCCCGTTCTTCGCGGCCCAGGATTTCGGCTTTTACAAAAAGGTCGGGCTGGACGTGAAATACCTGCGGGGCTTCGGATCGGGGGACACCATCAAGAAGGTCGCCGCCCGGGTGGCCCCGATCGGGTTCGCCGACGCCGCCTCGCTGGTTAACGCGCGCGCCAACAACCCCGATATCAAGGTCAAAGTGGTCGCCATGGGTCACGCCAAAAATATCATGAACGCCTTCTTCTTCAAGGGGAAATATCAGTCGCCCAAGGACCTGGCCGGCGCGCGGATCGGATCGCCCCAGGCCAACGCCGTCCGGGTGATCTTCCCGGCGTTCGCCGCGGCCAACGGGTTGGACCCCAACTCGGTCAAGTTCATCAATATGACGTACGGGCAGGTCACGCCCGCGATGTTGGCCGGTCAGATCGACGTGGCCCTGTGGTACGCCACCGAGGTCCCCAAGCAGATCGAGGCGGCCAAGAAGATCGGAAAAGAGATGGCGTGGTTCTCCTACGGCGACTACGGCGTCAAGGTTTACAACAACGGGATCATCGTCCGGGAAGACACCATTCAGTCCAAACCCGATTTCGTCCGCAGCGCCGTGAAGGCCAATATCGAAGCCTGGGCGTGGTCCATGGTGAACGTGGACAAGGCCATCAAGAACTTCCTCAAGTACGCCCCGGGGATGAGCGAGCACATCGTTCGCGGGCAGTTCGCCATCGCACTCGAGTATTTCTTCGATGAGGGCGTCCGGCGACACGGTTTGGGTTATGTGGACTTCGACAAGATGGACAAAACCGTCGAGCTCCTCACAAAGCTTCAGAAGCTCAAAAAGCGTGTGCCGACCAAAGACATGTTCACGAACCGGTTCCTTCCCCAGTGGGCGGAAATCAAGGCCACTTTGGGGAAAAAGGCGATGTAAGCTCCGGCGCCCTTCCCATTTCCGCGGCGCCGTCCTGAGGAATGGGTTCGAAGGTTGCGGCCGAATTTCCGGACGCAAGGGGCGGGGTCGGCCGATGGATGGGAAGACCGGAACGCAAGCCGTAAAAGGGCGGCGATGCCAAGCGGGTCGCCGCCCTTTTTTTGATCCATCCTTCTAGCCGATGGGCGGCCCCGGACGGGATTGGCTCCGTGTCCGCGCCGCGATGAAACGGCGGAGCGGGAGGCCGCGCTCCGCTGGTTGCGGTTAATCTGGAAGAGGGGCGGGTCAACGGACCCCACCGGGGGATCAGGCCCTTTCACCAAGTCCGATACGAATCACGGAGGGCCGGTGGGAGGTTCGGCTAATACCTGAGCTTGGCCTTTTCGTCGTCCGCGAGGATGAGCAGGACGCCCTTGCGCGGATGGAGGTGTTTCTTCGCGACGCGGAGAACGTCCGCCCGGGTCACGCCGCGAATCAACCCCGGGTATCTTTCGGCGAAGTCCAGGCCGAGACCGTAGAGCTCGACGGAGGTGTAGAAGGTTGCGAGGTTCCGGTTGCCCGACAGGCTGAGGGGGAAGCTCCCCGTGATGAAGGCCTTGGCGTCGCTCAGCTCTTTCTCCGTCACGGGCGCCTCACGCATCCGCTCGATTTGTTGGAACAGGGCGTCCAAGGCCCGGTTGGCGGTCTCGTTCCGGGTTCCCAGGCCCGCCTGGAAGGCTCCCGCCTGGAGCCCATAGGAGAAGTAGCTCCACGCGCTGTAGGCCAGCCCCTGCTCCTCCCGGATGGTTCTGAGGATCCTCGACTCGAACCCCCCCCCGCCGAGGATGTAATTCATCGCCCGGACGGCGTAGTAATCGGGATCTCCCCGAAGGGGGCCCGGATGCCCGAAGAGCACGCGCGCCTGGGCGACCCCCCTTTGGATTTTCTCGACCTTCCGGCCTTCTTGGAGCTTTGGGGCCGGATGCGTCTTGACCCCGGGCGGCGAGCCCGTCCATCCGGCAAAGGCCTGATTCAGCCGCGCTTCCGCCGCCGGCCGGCTGATGTCTCCGACGACCACGGCGATGGCCCCGCCCGGCCGGTAGAAGTCCCGGTGAAAGCGGACGACGTCCTCCCGCGTGATCGACCTCAGCGTCGGGGCGTCGCCGACGACCCTCCTGCCGTAGGGGTGAGAGCCGTAAAGCGCTTTGCGGAAGGCCACGCGGGCCAGGGAGGCGGGGTTTTGCTTGCTCCGCTCGATTCGGCCGATGTTCTCTTTCACCGTCCGGCGGAGCTCTTTTTCGGGAAAAAAAGGATGGAGCGCCATTTCCGCGAAAAGACGCAGACCCTCTTCCAGGTCGGAGCGGAGGACCGTTATCCCGCCGTTGGACGTGTCCCGGCCCGCGCTGAACCCGATCCGTCCGCCCAATTCATCTATCGCCTCGAGCACCTCGGTCCCGGTTCGGTTTTTCGTCCCTTCGGACAAGAGTTGGGTGGTGAGATTGGCCAGCCCCGCCTTCTCCGCCGGCTCGGCGGCGGCGCCCGCGCGGAAGGTGATTCGAACCGTCACCAGCGGCAGTGACCGCTGTTCGATGTGGATGAGAATCATCCCGTTGGGAAGGACCGTCCGCGTGGCTCGTGTCCGGGCTTCCACGGACCCGGCGCAGAGCAGGATTGCGGTGAGAATCGCCGCGAGGAACGGGAGGAGCGCGGAGGTCGGTTTCGGCTTCATTGAATGTGCCCCCCCCCTCCGCGCGGACCCGCCGCGGGCCGGCGGCCCTTCAGCGGAAGCGGGTCCAGAATTCCGACGGTGCGGTTTCCCTCAACCAAGTGGTTTTGGGCGGCGCGCATCACGTCCTTGGCGGTGACGGCGGCGATCTTCGGCAGGTACTTGGTCAGCCAGTTCCACGACCCGGCGATCTCCGCCCGTCCCAGGGCCATGGCGCGGTAGAACTGCGAATCCAGCCGGATGACGTATTCAGCCGCGAGCCGGCGTTTCACCCGCCGGAGCTCGGCTTGGGTTGGAGGCGCCTTCTTCAGCTTCTCTACCTGCTCCCACAGGGCGTCTTCCACCCGTTTCACTGGGATGCCGGGAGCCGGCTGGGCATAAACGGTGAACATCCCCGGGTCGATGGAAATGCCCGGGTAGCCCGCTCCCACGGAAAGGACAAGCTGGTTTTCGCGCTGGAGGGTCCGATCGAGGCGCGCGCTTGCGCTCCCCCCCAGGATTTCGCCCAGGACGTCCAGGGCGTAGGCGTCGCCTTTTCGATAAGTGGGAACGTGAAACGCGGCGCCGATGTAGGGAAGCCGCGCCGGTTTTTCCACGCGAATCCGGCGCTCGCCCCGTTGCGGGGGTTCTTCGGCGGTGACGGGGGGCGCGGCGCGGCCGGCGGGAATGGGCCCGAAGTGTTTCCGGATGAGCGTCATGATCGAGTTCGGCTCGAAGTCGCCGACCGCTACGATGAAAGCGTTGTTGGGGGCGTAGTGCGCTTTGTAAAAATGCCTCGCCTCATGGGCGGTGAGTCTTTGGATGTCGGTTTCCCAGCCGATGACCGGCGAGCCGTAGGGGTGGGCCTGGTAAGCGGCCCCACGGAGGTTTTCCCATAGAAAGGACGTGGGGTTGTCGTCCACGCTGCGTCTGCGCTCCTCCTGGACGACGTTGCGCTCGAGCAGGAACTCTTTAGAGTCCAGCAGGAGGTTTTCCATCCGGTCGGCTTCCAGCTCGATGGCGACTTCCACCCGGTCGGCGGCGATGCGCTCGAAGTAGGCGGTGTAATCCTGGCTGGTGAACGCGTTGTGCCGGCCGCCGTTGCGCTGAACGATGTTGGAAAAGGCCTTCGCGCCGAAGCGTTTTGTGCCCTTGAACATCATGTGCTCGAGGAGGTGGGCCAGCCCGGTTTTGCCCGGCAGCTCGTTTCGGGCGCCTACGCGGTACCAAATCATGAAGGTAACGACCGGGACCCTCGAATCCCGCAGTAGGAGGACTTTCAACCCATTGGGGAGTGTCTCTTCGTGGACGTCCCAGGGGACTTCCGGAACGGCGCCGACTCCCCGGGCGGGAGCGGGCGGCATGGCCCACGCGAGAACCGCCAGGATGGCCGCCGCGAGAAGCGCCCTTTTTCGCATGGAAGCACCTTTCCGTTGTCGGAAGGGAAGGGGGCGCGGGTCCGCAAATCCGCGCTTCTGTCCACAAGATATAAGCCCTTGGGTCGGGTGTGGCAAGGGTCGCTGGGGATTCGGAAGGCGGGGGGAATCAGGTCGAAAAAGAGGCTGGGCTTAAAAGCTGATTCTTATGTGAGGGCGCCCGTGAGGGCCTCTTCATTGTGAAATCGGTCAACCGTTTTTGGAGCGAAACGGGTCTCTAGGCGGACTTGGCATATTACGCCGCCTTCAGGCCGGTCGGTGATCTCCAGTTTTCCGCAATGCCGCTGAATGATCCCTTTGGCGATGGTGAGTCCCAACCCCCGGCTGCGACCTTTCCGGGTTGTCACGAAGGGTTCGAGGACGTGATCCCGAACGCTCGCGTCCAGGCCCGGCCCCTGGTCGGCGATCTCGACGAAGGCCTGGGTTCCGTCGACGCGGGTCGTGACGCGGACCTCGCCGCCCTCGGACATGTCCTCCAGCGCGTTTTTGAGCAGACAGATGAAGGTGGTTTGCAAATCCACCGCGATCCCCGTGCAGAGGAGAGGCCGCTACGAATCGACGACAAAGTCATACGGGACCTCCGAGAGCTTCGGATGACGCTCCGCCCAGGATTTCACGGTGGACAGGGAGATTTCCACCACCGCGTTGAGTTGGACGGGTCCCATGGGGATAGGGCTCGCCTGATGAGAAAAATCCTGGAGCCGCTTGACAAGCTCGGCGGTGTCCTCGGCGGCCTTTTCGGCTTTTAGGGCGTGACGGTCCAGTTCCGCGGAGGGAGCCTTCATGCGCAGCATCTGGAGGCGGCCCAGGATGATCATCAAGTGGTTGTTGAAATCATGCGCGATCCCGCCGGAAAGCTGGCCCAGGATCTTGATCTGCTCGTCATGGATCGAGACCGGGGAATCCTGAGACGGGCCGTTTCCCGCGGCGGAGGGGTCGGCCGCGTCCAACGGGCCGCAGAAGAACGACAGGTAGGAGAACAGGTCCTGCTTCGACTGGTCCTCGATGGATGAGATCTCTCCGCCGGCCTGATAAAGGTCCGGGATCGTCGGATGCGGAGTGCACCACTTAACGTCCATTTTCAGGGCGATTTGTCTTCTCTCACCGAAGAATCGGTGATAATCGCTCGGGATGTTGAGTGAAAGGTCGGCCTTGGAGCCGATTTCCAGGACCCGGTCGCACTCGATTTGGGCGCCGCTGATGGAGACGTCCCGGAGGTGAACGCTGCTTCCCTCCAACTTGATCGGGATGTCCAGCGTCATGCGGGGGGACGATCTTCGCTCTTGCTCTTCCATGAAGTCCGCTTTCCTTAGGGTTTCAGCCTGAGCGCGAACGGAAAAAACGGAATTCAGCCTCGAATTCTTTTATCGGTCGGAATCGGAAAAATCTGAGCGGTAACTCGTGGATTTCGGCCTTTCAGCCGGAAGCGGCGGCGCGGACCGGTTCAGCATTCCGCCTTCCGGGCCGGTGCGCTTTCCGGGCGCGCTCCATGTCCCCCTACCACGCCAGCCACCCTCCGTCCACGGGCAGGATGTGCCCCGTGACGAGGCCGGAGGCCTCCGAGGCCAGAAAGATGGCCGCGCCCTTTAGCTCCTCGGGCCGGCCGATTCGCCGGAGCGGCATGCGGTCGCAAACGTGGTCCCGGAACTCTTCCCCCCAAAGGGGGGCGTCCGCCCCGCCGAGGTCCGTTTTGAACACGCCGGGGGCGATGGCGTTCACGCGGATTCCGTCCCGCGCCCACTCGACGGCCAGTTGTCGGGTCAGGTTGGCCACGCCGGCCTTCGAGGCGGCGTAGGCCGCCACCGGGAAGCTCGGCCCGGCCGCCAGGCCCCAGATCGAGCTGATGTTGATGATGCTGCCCCCCCCGCGGGTCTTCAGGTGGGGATAAACCGCCTGGCTACACCAGAAGACGCCGTCCAGATTGATCGACATCAGCGTCCGCCAGTGCTCGGGCGGCATATCCTCGGCGGGGTGGGGGCCGTCGTGAGTCCGGCTGCCGACGCCGGCGTTGCTGATCAGTATGTCGATGCCTCCGAGGGTCTCGGCGACCTCCTTCATCAGGGAGAAGACCTGTTCCCGGTCCGAGACGTCGACCTCACGGAAGTGGGCCTTGTGGCCTTGCCCCTTCAGGGATTGGACGCTTTTCGTTCCTTCTTCTTTCAGCCGGTCGGCTAGGACCACTTCCGCCCCCGCCTCGGCCAGGCCCGTCGCCATGCTCAGGCCGAGTCCCCGGGCGCCTCCGGTCACGACGGCGATCTTGCCTTCCAGGCTGAACATCTCCGGAAAGGATTGTGGAGAAGTCATGGCTTTTGAATTCCTCCTGCGTGAGGTTTTTTCCCGGCCCGCCTCATCCGCGGGCGCGCGTGGACGATGGTGTCCGACCCGGCTTCTGTAGAATCCGACCGGCCTGATTTCCCTGCGCCGGAATCGCCAAAACTGTCTCGGGCGCCCATAGCTTAATCCAAAATAGGGCGAGCCGGGCAACTAATTGCCTTCGAGGCTGTTGGATGCGCTTCTTCGCTTGGGGAGCGGGCGGAGTTGCAAGTGCCCGCATTGGACAATCACATTCGCTGTCAGTACACTTTCGATTACGTTTATTCAGGCTTGAAAAACGGCGCCGGGATGGGTCTTTTGGCTCCTTCGGCCGTTTCGGGGGAAAACGGGGGGATCCCATCGCCATGGCCATGGACAGCGCGGAATTCGCGAAGAAGATGATTGCAAGGGCGGATGAGTTCACCGGGATGATGGAGGACAAGGTTGTACCATGACCGCACGCCGCTGTCGGAGGGGCGGACAACCGCGATGCTGAAGTCCCAGATGCACCGGTGAGTACTTCCTGGGCGTTCTGCCGCCCTCGAAGCAGCTCCTCATGATCCCGGATTCCGAGGTGAACCTGAAGGTCCTGATCGCCCGACAGCTTTGCGAAGAGTTCCTGCACTACCGTGTGCTCTCCGACCGATTGGAGGAGCTGGGGGCCAACGGCGACCTGAGCGCGTACGAACCTGGAGCAGGACTTGGGGATGCATGCCTTGACGTTCGAATTCCAGACGCCCTGGGAGATTGCTGCCTCGCTTCAGGTATTCGGTGAGACGATCCTCATCGCGACCCAGAAATGGATGATCGAAATCCTCGATCTCCGGAGCGCGCGGCTCATGCGGGATGAGATCCTCGTTCGCGAGGGCTCCCACGTCCGCAACGGGAGGCTCGTGCTCGAAAAGTACGCGATCACCGAAGAGATCCAGCGCCGCGTTGAAGAGGTCGGCGACCGGAAGTACGAGCAGATCTGCAAGTCTTGCGGCCTGCCCATGTTCAAGACGTTTGACATGGCCGCCGGCCGGTCGGGTTGACGTAGGTCGGGGGACGTATTACAGGAAGGAGATCGGCCATGTACAAGGTCCCGGCGGAGACGGAAGAATTCTTGAGAGATTTTCTGCGCGGCGCCCTGAGCAACGCCCAGCGCCTGGCCGGGGACGCCATCGCCCTTTTCGAGCGGGGGTCTTATCCCTCCGCCCAGTTCCTCGCCCTGCCCGCGATGGAGGAGATGGCCAAGATCCAGAAGATTCGCCGGCCGTTCATCGTGATCCGGGAGAAGGCGGACCTTGACGCCGCCTTGGCCGGCCTGGAGGAAAAACTGGCGGAAGGCCGCGAGACGCAGAAGACCTGGTTCGAGGCCGCTTCCTACATGGTGGTGGAAGACCCCAAGGAGTGGGCGCACATCGTGGATATGGTCTCGCGGATGGTCCGCACCTGGGGCCGGGACGCGCTGCTCGAAAAACGCCTGGAAAGCCTGGCCGTGGACGCGGATGTGGCGGAAAAGAAGGTCTCGAGACCGGACCGGGCGGTCACGCGGGAGAACGCCTACTATTTCATTTGCGCGGCCCAGGAGATGATCGTCGACTATGGAGACAAGGCCATCGATCCCTATCCCCCTGGAGGGAGGGAACCCGTTCGAGACCTTCGATCTCTGGAGGTCGGCGGACCAGGCCTTGCGGGATTTTATGCAGAAACACGCGACCCGGTGAGGTCCGGTTTGCCGGTGGTTTGAACAAATTAGGGAGGGAGCCGCGTCATGTCGACGATGCGTCCTATGATTGTCTGCCGTCGCGGCGCCGTGGCGGCCGGGGACCCGGCGGCGGCCGCCGCCGGTGTGCGAATGCTCTCCGAAGGCGGAAACGCCGTCGACGCGGCCGTGGCGGCGGCGGCGGCCCTGACCGTCGTTCATCCGCAGGCGTGCGGCATCGGCGGCGATGGGTTCATGCTGATCGGCCGGGCCGGGGGCGTCGTCGGGATCAACGCCTGCGGACCGGCGCCGGCGGCGGCGGACCGGGCGATGTACGCGGACGGCATCCCGGCCCACGGCCCCCGATGTTCGACCGTTCCTGGGGTGGTGGACGGGTGGGCCCGGGCCCTCGCCGATCACGGAACCAAGACGCTCGCCGAGACCCTTGCCCCCGCAATGGATTACGCGGAAGCGGGCTTTCCGGTTCACCCCAGGTTCATCGAATGGCTGGGCAGGAACGGGGGCGTGTTGACCAAAGGCGGAGTCGGCCCTTCCCCCTTTATGCCGGAGGGTGAGATCCCGGCGCTCGGGACGCTGATTCGACAGCCTGATCTGGCCGATTGCCTGCGCGCCGTCGCCGAAGGCGGCCGGGATGCGTATTACAAGGGGACCGTTGCGAAAAAGCTGGCGGCGGGCATCCGCGAAGCCGGGGGATATTTCTCCGAAGAGGATCTTGCCGCCTATTCCTGCCGGGTCGTCGAGCCCCTCAGCGTCCCCTATCGGGACCTGACGTTCCATCAGATCCCGCCCAATTCCTGGGGGATGCTGATGCTCATGCAGCTCCGTGTGTTGGACGGCCTGGACGTGGCCGGGATGGGGCATAACTCGGCGCGGCTCCTCCATCATTTGATGGAGACCCAACGCGTCTGTTTCGCCTCCGGCCGCCCTCACATCTCCGACCCGGATTTCTCGGACATCCCCGTGGACCGTCTCCTGTCCGAGGGCCACGCCGCGGAGTTGCGCGCCGGCATCGATCCGAGCCGGGCGGGCGGCAAGACGGCGGGAGAGCCCAAGGGCGGGACTTCCTACGTCGCGGCCATGGACGACCGGGGAAACGCCGTCTCTCACATCCTGAGCGTCTTTCATCCCTTCGGCTCCGGATTCATCCCGAAGGGGACGGGCATCCTCATGAACAACCGGCTTTGCGGCTTCACGCTGGAGACGGGGCATCCCAACGCGCTCGCGCCCGGCAAGCGGCCGGCGCACACGCTGAGTCCGGCGATGGCCGTGAAGGACGGGATGCCTTTCATCTCGTTCGGCACGCCGGGAGCGGCCGCCCAGACGGTGACGCTGACGCAGCTTGCGCTCAATTTGGTGGACTTCGGCATGGATGTGCAGGCCGCCATTGAAGCCCCCCGCTGGGCGATCGACCGAGACGGCAACCCGATGCTTGAAGCCGAAATCGGGGATGATGTCCGCCGCGCGCTCGAGACCATGGGACACGTCTTCGGCTCGGCCGAGGCGAGCAGGCTGCTCTTCGGCTCGGCCAAGATCGTCATGCGCGACCCGGACAGCGGCGCGATTTTCGCCGGAGCGGACTTCCGCCGGTACGGCTACGCCATCGGACTCTGATCCTTTTCCCGACGCATTCACAAAGGCACGGTCCGCTTTGAGCGCCGCCATCGATGAAGCCCGGCTCCTGGAGACGCTGAAGCGGCTCATCGCCTTCCCCAGCCCGCAGCCCGAGATGGATCGAGTCCGGGCCTGCATCGAGGAGGCCGTCCGGCCGGAGTTGCCGGAGGACGCCTTCGATCGGGTCTTCCGCGATTCGGCCGGCAGCGTCGGCTGGCGACTTTTGGCCGGGCGGGGGGAGGGGGAGGACGGCCGGACCCCCCCCCCTCTCGTCCTTTGCGCCTACGCGGGAAACTTCCCCGCCGAATCCATGCCCGACCCCTACGCGCCCAAAGAGGTTGATGGCGGAAAGTACGGCCAGCGGGGGACCTGTCTGTGGGGCAGGGGGGCCTGCGAGCAGATCGGCGCCCTGGCAGCGGCCGTCGAGGCGGTCCGCGCGTTCGTCTTGGACAAACCCGGCGCCTTGAAACGTTCTTTTCTCTTCCTGGTCAACACGGCGGGCGAGACGGGGAGTCATGAGGCGGTCACGACTTTCTTCGATGAGGCGGCTTCGGTCGGGATCATCCCGGGGGACGCCGTCATCGTCATGGGGACGAACAACGAGGTCTGTCTGGGGAACAAGGGCCGGGTGGATGTCCCGGTGGAGATCACCGGAAAATCCTGCCACAGCAGCACGCCCGATCTGGGGGTGAACGCCCTGGACGCTCTCGCCACCTGCATCCGCCGGTTGAAGGACGTGAGGCTTCCCCCGCCGGACCCCGAACTGGGCCCGGTGACGCTGGTCGCCACGGGGGCCGAAACGCACCCAAGGGCAAGCCACACCATCCCCCGCCGGGCGGCCGGGATGCTCGACCGCAGGCTCCTCCCCGGAGAGGAGCCCGGCCCCGCCGTGGACGCCATTCGGGACGCCCTGGGCGACCTGTCTCCCGCACGGGTCGAGGTCAGCGTCGGGAAGTTTCAGTACGCCAACAAGGTCCCGCGCGATGCGGCCCTGCCCTCGGCGGCGGATGCCGCGGTGGCCGGCCGGCGCGGGGCGTCGAACCCCTATTACATGAACGCCGCGCTGGACGCGGGATATTTCTATGTGCGGGGGCGGCAGGCCATCTGTCTCGGCCCCGGCGACATGGGTCTCGCCCACACCGACGCCGAGATGGTGAGCGTGCGGGACGTGATCGACGGGGCGGGGATTTATCTGGACGTTCTGAAGGCCTTGTTGGGCTAGAGGTTGAACGCGCAAATGCCGCCGTTCCCTTCGCCGTCGGCCGTCCGGGGTGAATGTAAGGACGACCCAACGGGTCCGCCCTTACAGGACGCCGGACGGGTAAGCCCGCTTCGCTCCTCCCGGGTCTAACGGTCCGATTCCCGCCCGGGCCATCGGGGCAGGGCCCGATTCTTCAGTCCCGCCTTCTCCGCGATCTCCTTTCCCCGGGCCGTCGCGTCCCGTATCACCTTTTCCTCGTCCGAGAACGTCTGAAGCGCTCCGTCCTCGATGACAATCCGGCCGTCCACGACGAGGGTGTGGACGTCGGTCCCCTTTGCGGAGTAGACGAGGCTTGAGATCGGGTTGTGGACGACCGCCGCGTGGGGCGTGCGGAGGTCGAAGACGGCCAAGTCGGCCAGCTTGCCCGCCTCGATCGAGCCGATCTCCTCTTCCAACCCCAGGGCCTTCGCCGCGTTGACCGTGGCCATCTCCAGACATTGCTCCGGACTCATCGCGGTGGGGTCCAGGTGCTTGGTGTTTTGGAGGAAGGAGCAGGTCTTCATCTGTTCCACCATGTCCACGGAGTAGTCCACCATCGGTCCGTCCGAGCCGAGGGCGACGTTGACGCCCGCCCGCAGCATCGGGACGGTCGGGCCGATCCCGCCGCCGCGCACCGATTCGCTCGTCGGGGTGTAGACCGAGCTGCAACCCGCGTCCGCCATCAGTCCGATGTCGGTCTCGGTGGCGTTGATCCCGTGGGCCAGGATGTACGTCGCGTCCAGGAGGCCGAGCTGCATGAGGGTCTGTACGTCCGTGCGGCCGGTCTTCCGGAGGACCTGCATGTAATTCTTGTCGAACGAGAGGGTCCCTCCGGAATAATGGGCGGCGATCTTCAGGCCGTGCCTGTCGGCGAGCCTCTTCCCCTCAGCCAAAAGCGCTTCGGAGGTGACCTGCTGGTCGATGAAGATGGAGTTGCACTCCGTGACCAGCGCCAGGCGGACGAGGCCCCCGTGGGCGCCGTTCCACTTCGGGATCAGCCCGTCGACGTAGGCGATCTCCTCATCCAGGTCCCGGGGGTGGCTCGGGTTGCCCGGCAGGCGGCACTGGATCTCCTTGCCGATGACCTGCCGGAAGCCCAACTCGGCGGTCGGCCGGGCGATCTTCTCCAGGGTCTCGTCCGTGCTCGTGGTCCGCAGGTGGTGGAGGCAGCAGGTCGTTCCCGTGCGGAGCATCTCGATCCCCGCCAGGTAGGCCGTGAGCTCCATGTCGTCGTCCGTCAGGTGGGGGACGACGGGGAAGACGACGGCGGGGAACCAGTCCTCGATGAGCAGGCCGTTCGCCAGCCCCTTGAACAGGTGGTAGTAGAAATGCTGGTGGGCGTTGATCAGCCCCGGGATGACGATCATCCCGCGGGCGTCGATCACCCGGTCCGCCGGTGCGCCCGGCGGTAGGTCGGGCATGGGGCCGACGGCGGAGACGCGGCTGCCCTCGACCGCGACGAATCCCTCCTCGAACACCTCGCGCGAAGGATTCATCGTGACGACGCACCCGCCTTTGATGGTGAAGCTGTTCGATCCGGCCAAGGTCTCACCGGCCTTCTGTGGAGGGGGGTCCGAAGGGAAGCCGAATTTGATTGACGCGCTTGTCAACCCGAGCGGAGCGAAGGGTCTCAGCGCGAGCCGCTTCGCTCCGCTCGGGACGGTCCGTGAAATTTTCGCCGGTTCCGGATCACGCCTCAGCGATCAGGCGTTTTTCTTCGCGGCGTCCTACTTCCCCCGCTTGGGAAAGAGTTTTGGAATGAACTCGTTGGTGTAGAGGTCTTTCACGGGGACGACGACTTTCAGCGGGGTGTACTTGGTCATGAGATCCCGCGTCAGCCGCATCTTTTTTTCGCCCATCATGGAGACCCCGATTTTTGCGGCTTCGGGCGTCAGCAGGCTGTCGATGTTGATTTCCCAGTTTTTCCTGGCCGACCTGACGTTTGACGCCGGATTGTGTTTTTTCAGGATCTCGATGGCCCCGCCGGGGTGTTCGATGGCCCAAGCGATGCCGCGCACCGTCGCGTCGACGAACCGCCTCACCTGATCCCGCTTGCGTTGAATGGTTTCGTCCCTGGCGATGACGCCGATCGAATAGATGTCGAGCCCCCACTTGGCCCACGGGATCGTCACGACCTCTTTCCCCGCCTTTTTGGCCGCTCCTCTGATGAACGGGCCGACGATGGTGAAGAAGGGAATGACGTCCACCTTGCCGGTGAACAGGCTTCCGATCTCGGCGCTTGACGGCATGGTGACCCAGGTGAGTTTCTTCGGGTCGATGCCGTTGGCCTTGGCGAACGCGGGAAACAACGTCTTGTGGACGTCCCCCGCAGGCCGTCGCCGAGGAGGTTGAGCCCCAGGACGGTGACCATGACGGCGAGGCCCGGGAAGAACGACAGGTGT
>JASLXW010000489.1 GCA_030740135.1 Nitrospinota bacterium | reverse complement strand
GGGCTGCTTTACGAAGGGTTCAAGAAGGTGCGGGACATGATCGCCGAGGGCTATCCCTGCCTCGCCATGGTCCACGCGGAAAACATGGAGATCATCCACCGGGAGAAAAAGCGGCTCATCGCCGAGGGGCGGAACGACCTCAAGGCCTGGACGGACGCGCGCCCGGAGTTTTGCGAGGAGGAATGCCTGCGGCGGGCCTTTTTCTTCATCGAGGAGCTCGGCTCCCGGCTGTACGTCGTTCATCTGACCGTCGCGAAAGGCGTGGACCTAGTGCGCGAGATGCACCGTCGGGGCGTGGACATCATCGCCGAGACGTGCCCCCATTACCTCACGTACACCAAGCACGACCACGACAAGATTGGCTTCCTCGGCAAGGTCAACCCGCCGCTCCGCGACACGGTGGACCAGGAAAAGCTTTGGGAGGCCCTTCAGGACGGGACGATCAACAACATCGGCGCGGACCACTCCACGGTCGTCCCCCGGAAGGACAAGGTGGGCGACGGGATCTGGAGCGCCATTCCCGGGTTCCCGATGACCGGCTGCTCGCTCCCGGTGATGCTCCATGTGGCGGTCCATACGGGCCGCCTGAGTTTCGAGCGGCTCGTCGAGCTGACCTCGTACAATGTCGCCAGGACCTACGGGCTGCTCCCGCAAAAAGGGGACATCGCCCCCGGATTCGACGCGGACATTGTCCTCGTGGACCTGGAGAAGGTGCGGCACGTGACGCCGGAGGTCTGGCACTCCGACGCCGATTGGAGTCTCTACGACGGGTGGGATATCAAGGGCTGGCCGGTCCGGACGATCGTCCGGGGCGTCACCGTGGCCCTGGACGGCGAGATCACCGGCACGCAGGAACACGGCCGGTACATCCCCCGGAATATTCCGAAGAAGCCGGCGGTCTGAGGGGGGCGTTTGTATGGGCGGGGGCGCCCCCGGGTGACGAGGGCGGGTCCCCCCCTCACCCCCTTCCGACGATCTTCTCGAACGATCCCCGCCAGCCGGGAGACAGGGCGGGGACGCGCAGGGCCTTCGCGGCCCCTTCGACGTTTTTCCCGTCGAAGTAGAGCAGGTGATGGACCGCCCGGACCGTCATGCGTTCGGGGCCGGTCTCGACCCGCACGATTTTATCGCCCGCGCCGACCTCGCCTTCCTCCAGGACGCGGAGATAGAAGCCGACCCGCTCGCTGGCCAGAAACTGTTTGGGGAATTTCGGCAATCCCATCCGCATGCCGAGCTTGAAGCAGGGGACGCGGGGCTGAGTCACTTCGACCCGTGCGCCGCCCACCTGGAAGACGTCTCCGATATAAACGGCGTCTTCCGGCATCCCCTCGACGGTGAAGTTTTCGCCGAATTGCCCGAATGAAAAATCGTTGCGGCCGAGCTCGTCCTTCCAGTAGTCGTAATGTTCAATCGTGTAAACGTAGACCGCCTTGTGGATTCCGCCGTGCCCGCTCCGGTCGGCCTGGTCGTCGCCGTCCAGGTTCAGCGTCCGGAGCATCGTCCGGCCCCGGACAGGCTTCTTGAAGATCCCCGTGGTTATGATTTTGTCGCCATGCGGGACTTCCAACGCTGGTGACACGTTCACCGAAAGAAGCTTCATCGTTTGTCCCCCCCCTTGCCCAGCGGTTTTTCTAGAACCTATCTCAAAATCCCATTTCATACTCTTTGGACCCTTTGTCGTCATTCCCGCGAAGGCGGGAATCCAGTGTTTTCAAGCTTTTCCGGATGCCCGCTTACGACATGCGGGCATGACGGTCAGGGCACGACCAATTTTGAGATAGGTTCTAATGTTCCCACATTTATAGACCGAAGAAGAAGGTAGAGAAAAGGAAGTATATCGGCCTTCAAAACCCGCTGGTTTCTTTATCAGTGAAGGGCCGGCTGGAAAGCCAATAAGTTTTCTCCAGGGAGGACATTATCGTGAACGGTCGAAAAAGATGTGTTGTCCTGGCCGCGGGATTCTTCACGCCCGGGGGCCGCACCGCCCTCTCAGCGGCGAATCCCAAGGAAGAGTTGAAGGCGTCCATCGATCGGGTGTTGGATGTATTGAGGGACCCGCCCCTGAAGGGCGATGAGCACCGCAAGGCCCGCAGACAGAAGTTGGTCGAGATCATTCAGGCGCGTTTTGATTTCGCGGAAATGGGCAAGCGGTCCCTCGCGCGTCAATGGCGGAAAATGGATCCCGCGGAAAGAAAGGAATTCGTCGGGATTTTCGGCAACCTCCTGAAAGACTCTTATCTGACCAAGATCGAGGCGTTCACGGACGAGAAGATTGTTTATCCGACGGAGCGCATGGAAGAGGATTACGCCGAGGTCAGGACCAGGATTGTTCAGAAAAGCGGCCGGGGCATCGGCATTGATTACAGACTTCACCGGACCCCGGATGGCTGGCGCGTCTACGACTTCATGATCGAGGGCGTGAGCCTGGTGGCGAATTACCGCAAGCAATTCAAGCGTCTGATTCGGAAGACCTCTTACAAGGAACTGATTGCGCGTATGAAGGTCAAGGACAAACAGGTCCGGGGCGATTCCCACGATAAGGAAAAAACGCTCTAGGGTTGATGGGAATCCGCTTGGGGTCGGGTTGGCGCCGATCACGGCCAATTCTTCATGCCGGCGAGGAACCGCGTTCGTCCCCGGGTGTGGCTTTGAGGCGGATGTCGCCAAGACTTGGGACGCGATAGGGAGAGCTACACATACGTCTCCAATAAATCCCTCAAAAACTTCACGATCTCGTCCGACACCACCTCGACGATCTTCTCCCCCTTCTCCTTCGTCGCCTTGGCCGGGTCGCCGATGATGAGGCCGTCTTTGGAGGTGCGGAAGATCCCGCCGAGGTCGTCGGCGGTTCGGAAGAGGGCTTCCATCTTCGGGTCCTCGGTGTAGGCGTCCGGCGCGCGCTTCCAGCCCTTTTTTACCAGGCCCTCCCGGAACGCCAGCGTCAGAGAGGTCTCGAACTCTGCGGCGTGGTCCGGGATGGACCCGTCCTCCAC
>JASLXW010000488.1 GCA_030740135.1 Nitrospinota bacterium | reverse complement strand
GATTAGTCCCCAGTCAGTTTTTTGAGAAGATTCACTCCGGCGGGAGACAGCCCATCGTAAACCTTGAGGAGTTGGTTGAAATCCTCTGCCGTGCCCAACCCCACCTCGAACCCTGCCGCAGCTGCCGCCTTGAGGAACCCCGGATCACGCGTCGTGGCCTCGAACGCCTTTCTCCATTTGTTATAGATATGGTCCGGCACGCCCGGTGGTGTTACGAAGGTTCTGCTAAAGGTGTTGAACTGCATGGCCACCTCAAAGGCATTTTTCTGATCCTTGTTGGGCTTGGTGACCTCGAAGATATGGGGCACTTTGCCTGACCCAAGCTGACCCAACCAGTCATTCGAAGGTTCCTTCTCCCACCAAAAGATCGGAGCAATGGTCCGCTCTTTTACCCAGCGTGGGAACAGACGGGGAACGTGTTCGTCGGTGCAGCGGTCAATAGCTTCCAGCTCGCCCCGGTCGAAGGCAGCCATGATCTCGGATGTGCCGCCGTAGCCATAGACCATCTTGATGGGCCCTCCCAACTCTATGGCGTACTCCGGCCCAAGCCCGAAAGAGGCGCCGGGGGCGTTGCCGCCGGTCGTGAGGGGATGGCCTACGCGCTTCGCACCGTCCCAGCTGGTCGCTACGCTGCGGCGAGCGCACCACATACGTGTCACCCTGTTAGAGCTCGGGGTCCCGAGCACGCGAACCGTCTTGAGATCAAAGTCGGGGACGTCTATCCCGGTAAGCTCTCGCTTTACAAATCGGGGATGGAGCAGGCCGATGGTCAAACCGTCGGGCTTGGACCTCATCGCTTTTCGCAAACCGCGCAGCTGTCCGGCCCCCGGGACGTTACGAACGATGAAAGACGGGTTGCCAGGCAAATATTTGCCCGCATAACGCGCCACCAGTCGACTGAACGTGTCGTAGCCTCCGCCCGGCGAGGACCCGACAATGATTGTCACCGGCTTTGACTCAAAATGTTTGGCCAAATTGCCGGATTTCTGCGCCCATAACGTGGGCGGAAAAAAGATCATGACTGCCAGGGAAGAAATCGCAAATAATTCCAGCAGACGACAAAAAAGGCCTTTCTTTCTGAGCTGATAGCACATGGCAAGTACCTCCTCAATAAATATATTAGTTGAACAAAAATGAACTGCTCGCACGCATGGAAGGTACCATTTAAGGAATCCGGACACAACAACTCAACCGGGCGTAGAATAAGTTTCCCCTTTTGAGACTTATGAACCGAACCACCCTATGGATGCTCCCCTAGGCCCCCACGGCATGACAATAAAGCCCCAACCTACGACACTACACCGTTTGGGAGGAATAGCATTGGAGGCGGTGACCGCCTTGTCCTCGCTACGCTCGAAATTTCAAATCTCAGATTTACAATTAATTTGCAACCCCGAAGGGGATGTGCCCACGCTTCATAGGACTCGCCCTCGGTCAGTTGATAGCACCTTGTTCATGAACTCATTAATAACTAGCTATCAGAGGGATCAAAAGTGATCTCCTCACTGAGGGGGGGCGGAGATTGTTACGAAAAGGTGAGATTGAGTCCTTTAAGCCCCCGTTCTCTCTACTGCCTCTCCGATCGCTCTAGCGGTATAGAGGCGTGCGAGATGAGTGCGAAACTCGGCGGAGGCATGATGGTCATCCAGCGGATCGACCCCCTCGGTAACTTGAGAAGAGGCTTTTTCAATGAGTGAAGGACTGAGTCGCTTGCCTCTCAAGATCTCTTCAACCCTTCGAGCGCGAAAGGGCTTGGAGCCCAAACCCGTTACGCCGACCCCGGCCTCGGAGCAGACCCCCTCCTTGGTGAGACTGATACAGGCCGCCACACCTGCGATGGCGAAGCCAGAGGCCTTCTGGGCCATTTTTTGATAGGAGGTTCCCATCCCGTCCGGGGAAGTCGGAAAGGTGATTGCGGTTATAATCTCGGTAGGTTTGAGTGCGGTGGTCATGATATCGAGAAAAAAATCTTCCGCCTTTATCTTCCGTTCTCCTTCAGAGCCCGTGACTTGAAGCTCCCCTCCGAGGGCAAGGAAAGCGGCTGGCAGGTCTGCCGCAGGGTCGGCATGGGCCAGACTCCCGCCGATGGTCCCTCGATTGCGCACCTGGGTGTCACCGATCACACTGGCCGTCTGGGAAAGGAGAGGACACTTCTCCCCCAACAACTCCGAACTCTCAACCTGATAGTGTGTCGTCAATGCGCCGATGGCGATACGATCACTCTCCTCTCGCATACCGCCGAGTTCGGGGATCTTACTCAGATCGATGAGAACGCTCGGTCGAGCGAGCCTGAGTTTCATCATGGGAATCAGGCTGTGGCCACCGGCGATGATCCTCGCATCCTCCCCAAGGGAGACCAAGGCCTCGACGACCATATCCAAAGAGGTGGGGGCAAGATAATCAAACGATGCCGGAATCATGAACCCGCACTCCCGCCGGACACCTTTCTCCCCTGGCACAGGCGCCAGATCTTCTCCGGCTTCAGCGGCATGTCGATATGGGTGACGCCGAAGGGCGCCAGCGCGTCTATCACCGCGTTAACAACGGCAGGAATAGATCCTATGGTACCCGCCTCACCCACTCCCTTGGCCCCCAAGGGATTGACCGGTGTAGGTGTCTCCGTGCGGTCCAAGTCGAGCCTCGGCAGATCTTCAGCTTTCGGCAGTCCGTAGTCCATCAGGCTCCCGCTGAGCAGTTGACCGTTCTCGTCATAGACAACCTCTTCATAGAGGGCCTGTCCCACCCCTTGAACGATACCCCCTTGGACCTGCCCGTCCACCAGGAGGGGGTTGATCACCTTCCCGCAATCATCCACCGCCACGTATTTTTGAATCGTCACGGCTCCGGTTTTCGGGTCCACCTCCGCCATGCAAACATGCGCGCCAAAGGGGAAGGTAAAATTGGACGGCTCGAAGTATGAGGTGGCGGAGAGCCCCGGCTCCATTTTCTTCGGCAGCTTGGTCGCCAGATGGGCCTCCAGTGCGATCTGTTGAATAGTGAT
>JASLXW010000487.1 GCA_030740135.1 Nitrospinota bacterium | reverse complement strand
GGGGGGGGGGGGGGGGGGTTGCCCCCCCCCTCCCGAATCTCGTATGAGGGGCGGCGGCGAATTCGCGCCCGCCGATCCGCGTTCGACGGCGGATCATAGAGCGTTTTGAAAATGGCGAAAACCGTTCGGGCTCCCGGGGGCCGCCCGTCCTCCGATTTCATCCCGCGGGCGTCGATTCGTGAGGCGAAGTGTCAAGAACGGGTATAAGTTATCCGAGGATGGGGAGAATGGAAGCGTTTGATTCGGCTCTCGATGGCGGGTTGAACGGGCTTCGAGCGTGTTGTTCCGGCTTGGCCTGATCGCGGGGGCGGGAATCGGGATTGACCGGCCCCGGTTTCTTGCGCCGGAATTCCAAGCGGGCAAGTGGCGCGATTTATGCATTCAACTTGAGATTTGAAAGAGTTGCGTGCCTCATATTGAAGCTTGACGAGAGGTTCACTCCCCTTTAGAATCCTAAAGTAGGAGGAATGGTGAGGGTGATCATGCGGATGAGGCATTTCGGGTTCGGCGCGGCGCTTGCGGCGGTGGTCTGCCTGCTGTCCGGGTCTATTTCCTCTCTCGCAATGGCCGGATCGACGTCGGTGACCGACATCCGGGCGTGGTCCAACCCTCAATCCGCGAGGGTTGTAATCCATCTGGATGGCGAGGCGAAATTCGCCCATGACCGCCTGCGCTCGCCCAATCGCATCTTCGTGGATATCCAGGGGGTGACGTTGGATCTGCGGGATGCGGAGAAGAAGCGGATCAATGGCGGCGGCTTGCTGAAGGGGGTCAGGATCGGGCGTCGCGCTCCTTCGACGCCGCGGATCGTCCTGGATCTGAATGAGTTCCAGTCCTACAAGGTCTTCACTCTCACGGCCCCAAACCGGATTGTGATCGACATCAAGACCCGGTCCCGAAAGCGGCCGGCCCGGGGCGCCGGGGGCAGGACGACGGCGGTCGCCCCCCCGCTGAAGCCGTTGCCGACCCCGCCCTTGGCCTCCGTCGCGACGCTGAAGCGAAAGCGGCCCGCCACGCCGATACGGTCCGGCGAACCCCCCCGCCGTCTCTCCGCCGCACCGGCCGAGGACGTCCCGAAGACATGGAAAAAAGAAGCCCCGGCCGGCCCGGAGGAGATGAGCCTGGCCGAGCGGTTTCGGCGGGGGCTGGGAAAGATCGTCATCGATCCGGGTCACGGGGGGAGGGACCCCGGGGCCATCGGCCGTTCCGGCATTTATGAAAAGCACGTCGTCTTGGACATTGCCAAGCGGATGGCGTGGACCCTTCGCGGAAAGCTGAAGGCCAAGGTGTTCTTGACGCGCCACGGGGATCGGTTTGTTTCCTTGCGGGGGCGAACGACCTTCGCGAACCGGAAAAAGGCCGACCTGTTCATCTCGGTTCACGCGAACTCCGCCCGAAACCGGCGGTTGACCGGAATTGAGACCTATCTCCTCAGCGTGGCCACCGACGAGCGGGCGAAGAAAGTGGCGGCCCGTGAAAACAACATTCCCGTAAAAGACCTGGATGACTTGCAGATTATCCTGACCGACCTCCGGATGCGGGGGTGGAGTTACGGCTCCTTTCCCCTGGCGGAATCCATCCAACAAGCCATTCTCTCGAATCTATCCCGCCGATACAGAGGCATCCGAAACCTGGGCGTCAAGCGGGCGCCCTTTTACGTCCTCCTGGGCGCCCAGATGCCGAGCGTCCTGGTCGAGGTGGGCTTCCTGACCAACCGCGCGGGCGAGCGGCGGCTGAGGTCGGGGAGGTATCGCCAAGCGCTGGCCGCCTCCATGGTCCGTGGAATCCGAAAGTTCATCAAGCGCAAGCGCCTGGCCCAAGCCAACTAATCACTCGCAGCGGACAGTCGGCCCGTGAACTCCCCCCCTTTGGTCGCCATCGTTGGCCGGCCCAACGTGGGCAAGTCCACCCTGTTCAATCGAATCATCGGACGCCGCGCGGCGATCGTGGAGCCGACGCCCGGCGTCACGCGGGACCGGAACTTCGCCGAAGCCTCCTGGAACGGACGCGATTTCTCCCTCGTGGACACCGGCGGCATCGGCGGCGCCCGGGAGGAAGACCCCCTCGACGAGGCGATTCGGGAACAGACCGAGCTGGCGGTCGCCGCGGCGGACGTGGTCCTGCTGCTCTTCGATGGGCGGGAGAGCTTGACGCCGGGGGATGAGGAAATCATCGAGGATCTGCGTCGTTCCGGCCTGCCGTTCGTCGTCGCCGTCAACAAGATGGACAGCCCCAAGCAGGAAGCGGGCGCGGCCGAGTTCTACCGGTTGGGCGTCGACCGTTTCCGCCTGATCTCGGCCGAGCATGGCCGCGGGGTGGGCGACCTGCTCGATGAGATCGTCAACCTGCTTCCGGAGAGCGGGGAGACGCAAGAAGCGGGCGGCCGGGTGGCGGTCGCCATCGTCGGACGGCCCAACGTCGGAAAATCCTCTCTGGTGAACCGGCTGCTGCGGCAGGAGCGGCAGGTGGTGAGCGAGCTGCCGGGGACGACCCGGGACGCGATCGACACCCCGGTCCGGATTGACGGCCGGCAGTACCTTCTCATCGACACGGCGGGGATGCGGCGAAGGGGCAAAGTCGACACGCGGGTTGAACACCTGAGCGTTCACTTCGCGTTGAAGGGTCTCGAACGGGCGGATGTCGCGGTTGTCCTGATTGACGGTGAAGAAGGGGTGACGGCGCAGGACGCCCACATCGCCGGCGACGTGGTCGAAGCGGGCGTCGGCTGCGTGCTGGCGATCAACAAGTGGGACGCCGTTCCCGCCGAGCGGAAGGACGTGGAGCGCGTAACCCGGGAGCTGAGGGAGCGCATGAAGCACGTCACGTATTCACCCGTGGTGACCATCTCGGCCCTGGTCGGGCTCCGCGTGCGGAAGATCTTCGACCTGGTGGATCGCGTGGCGGCCGAGCGGGGGAAAAGGTTGGACACGGCGGACCTGAACCGCTTTGTCGAGGAGGCGACGGGGCGGACGCCTCCTCCGCCGGTGCGGGGCCGGGACGTCAAAATTTATTACGTCACGCAATC
>JASLXW010000486.1 GCA_030740135.1 Nitrospinota bacterium | reverse complement strand
ACTACCTGACGCCCGACCAGGCCCTGGAGACATTCAAAAAAACGGCCCCCGTGTCTCATAGGTCTTGAACCCATACACTTGACCGGACCCGTCTTTTTGCTAGAATGAAGTCGGAATCTCTCTTTAATTGAAAAACGGAATTCACCGGAACGCGCCGTTTCCCGGGGACGGGCAAAGGGGTCAAGTGTGTTCCAGGGAGGACACCTGGAACCCTGAGTCCGGACCAGAACAAAATGGAGGGTCGTCCATGAAAAAGCTTTCTGTTTTCGCCCTTTTGTTGGCCGGCATGTTGGCCTTCACGGCTTGGGCCGAGGCGAAGGAAATCAAAATCGCCTACATTCCGTGCGGACGCGTGAACGACAAGTCTTGGAGTGAAGCCGGCTACATCGGGGCCAAGCAAAGCAAAGCGTTTCTGGAGTCCAAGGGGAACAAGGTCAAGCTGGACTACACGGAAAGCGTTCCCGTCGTCAAGGTTGAGGCCGCGGCGCGAGATTACGCATCGCGCGGATACAACCCCATCATTCTCCATTGCGGCCCGTACGTGGAGGCGGCCCTTCGCGCGGCCAAGGATCACCCCAAAACCTGGTTCCTTCAGGCGGCGGCGACCAAGTCGGCCAAAAACGTCGCTGTGTACGATCCGGCCCAACATGAAGGCTCGTTTGTCGTCGGATACTTGGCGGGACTCATGTCGAAGAACGGCCGCGTCGGCGCCATCGGCGGTTTCAATTGGCCCATCCTGGCCCGTCAGGTCGAGGCTTTCCGGTTCGGCGCCCGGTACGCCAACCCGAAGATGAAGGCCTTTCACACCTACATCAACAGCTGGGAAGACGCGGCCAAGGCGAAAGAAGCCGCCCTGGCGCAAATCGACAATGGGGCGGACGTGATCTTCGCGGCCACGGATCAAGCAGCCCGCGGCGCCTTCAGCGCGGCCAAGGCCCGCAAGGTCTTCGCCGTCGCCAGTTACGCGGACCAGGCCTCCCTGGCGCCCAACACGATCCTGACAAGCGTCTTGTACGACCTCCCGCTGCTGATCAAAAAGATGGTCATCATGTGGGAGAATGGGCGCCTGAAAGGGAAGGTCTATAAGATGGGGATGGCCGAAGGGATCGGAACCTTCGCCCCGTATTACAAGCTGGACAAGGTGATCCCCGCGTCCGTCAAGGCCAAGGTGGACCAGCTCAAGAAAGACATCAAGAGCGGTAAGGTCAAAATTCCCGAATACGGCAAGGCCGGGGAATCCGACAAGTACGATCCCCGAAAAGTCCTCAAGGGGATGTAACCCCGGCCCTCACAGAGCAGGTCAAGGGCCGGGTCCGCCTCCGTTGAGGGGGCGGGTCCGGCCGCTTCGCCTGGCATCCTTTGGGCCGCTGCTTTGCCGGGACCCATGACCCAATTGAAAACCGTAGTGCAAGAGCGCTTGCTGAAGGCCCGGACCGGGGCGGCTTTTAAGGTTCGGAAGGGACAGGTCTTTCGCGTCATCGACGTGGAGGGACAACAAGTCGGGGATTTTGTCTGTTTCAAACTGGACGATCTCACCGAGTGCTTTTCCCAGTCCCAGACCCGAAAGATCAACCGGTCCATCCAGATTTCCACCGGCCGGAAGCTCTGCTCCAACCTGTGCAATACGATGTTCACCATCGGAGAGGATCGGGTCGGGTTGCACGATATCTTGTATTCCCCCTGCGGACCTCACGATTACCGCATTCTCTACGACGCGCCGGATCACCCGAGCTGCCGGGAGAACCTGAATCAGGCGCTGGCCCCGCACGGGATTCGCCCCCACCAGCTTCCGCCCGTTTTCAACATTTTCATGAGCACTTCCATCGGTCCCGACGGGGAGTTGATCTGCAACGAGCCGACGTCCAAGCCGGGCGACTTTGTGGATCTCCACGCGGAAATGGACTGTCTGGTCGCCATTTCCGCTTGCCCCCAGGATCTGACCCCATGCAACGCGGGAAACCCGACCGATCTCAGACTGGAGATTTGGGAACCCGACCCACGCTAAGGCGGGGACCACTCAATCTGTTCCGGATTGAGAGAAGAGAGGAGTCCAACCGTGTCGAAATCCAAAAAGATCACAATCCAGGTCAACGGACAACAATACCGATTGATCAGAGAGCTCCGGGAGAAAGGAGAACACGGAAAGACGGACGGTGAAATCGTGCGCAAGGCTTTTGCCGAATGGGGCAAGAAAAAGAGGTTGTCTCGTCCCTAGCCGGTTTGAGCCGGTGGTTCGCATAACCAAACCATATCAACCCTTCGGTTGGAGAACCTGGATTCTCCAGCCCTGCGAAGAGGGATTCAGTCATGGGTGATCGCAAGCTTGTAGAAGAGTTTGTCATGGAGCCGACGACGGGTCGGGCGGTTCCAATCAAGCGCGGCCAGCTCCTCCGCATCGAACAAATCGGCAAGGGCCAGTGCCTCGACTTCAACGCCTATAACCTCAACGACTATAAAGAGCAGTTCCACTGCGGGCGGACCCGGCACATGCACGGGCTCCATCCCTCCAAGGGGGACCACCTGTGGTCGGCCCCGCCCCGAGACCGGATCATGTTCTCCATCACCGAGGACACCGTCGGCACCAATGATGTGAATTATCCCCGGTGCAGCGGGTTCCTGTATGAGTACCAGTTCGGCTTCGACGGCTATCCCGCCCACAGCAACTGCCACGACATCTTCGCCGAGACCATCCGTAAATGGGGTTTGACGCCGGATGACGTTCACGATTCCTTCAATGGGTGGATGCACACGGGCGTCCGGGCGAACGGAGAGCTGTTCATCGACCGGATGCTGGCCCGGGAAGGCGATCACATCGAGCTGTTGGCGCAGATCGACGCGCTGGCCGTCCCCATCTGCTGCGGGGCGGACGTCTTCGCGACCAGCAATTACGAATTGAAAGGCCTCAGGGTCCAGGTCTTCGAGGGAAGCGACGAAGATCACCAAAAGCTCCTTGAGCAAAACTACGATCATCAGCGGGCGGTGGCTCTCTTCGCGGTCAAGAAGATCAAAGCGGACCGAGAGTTGGC
>JASLXW010000485.1 GCA_030740135.1 Nitrospinota bacterium | reverse complement strand
GACCGGCGGGCTCGTTCCGGGTGGGATCGGTCCGGAGACGCGGCAGGTGTGCGAAAACCTGAAGGCCGTTCTCGAAGCCGCGGGATCTTCGCTCGACAAGGCTGTCAAGGTGACTATCTTCCTGGCGGACCTGAGCGAGATGATCGAGATGAACAACGTCTTCAACGAGTATTTCCCGAAGGACCCGCCCGCGCGGACGACCCTGGCCGTGAAGGACCTCATCGGCGGCGCGCGTCTCGAAATCGAATTGACGGCCCATCTTTAGCGCCGAAACCAGTTGGAAAACCGCGCGGGAGCCTCTGATGGCCGATAAGAACGGCTTGGCGTGCCTTTTCAAAAACCAAGTTGCGCACTGGGTCTTGCTACTCGTGTTGTTGGGGGTTGCGTGGGCCGTCCGCTCACGGATGGAAGCGGGGGATTCCGGCTTTCTCGGTCTAAGCGTCCGGTTCTGGTTTCTCCTCTCCCTGGGCGTCCCGATTCTGCACCAGGTTTTCGTCTGGGGGGTTTGGAGGGCGGAGCTTTGCTATTCGGCCGTGACCGGGCGGCTTGGAACAAGGGGGTTCGAGGCCTACGCGACCCTTTTCTCTATCCTCGGCGTCTCACGGGTCCTCGCGGTGATCGGCTTGGGGATCTCCGACTTCCAAAGCCTGGGCCTGCATCCCGCCCTCACGGTCGCGCTCTTGGTCCTGCTCACGCCGGCGGCGGCGTACCTGGGTTTTTCCGTCGCGAAATACTTCGGGTTTCGGAGGGCGTTCGGGATAGACCACTTCGACGAGGCCTATCGAAACAAACCGTTCGAGAATCGGGGGATCTTCAAATACACCCGAAACGGCATGTACTGGTATGGATTCTTCATCTTCTGGGTCGCGGCGATCGCGTGTGATTCCCGCTTGGCCCTTCTCCTGGCGTTTTTCAACCACGCTTACGTTTGGGTCCATTATCACTGTACGGAGAAGCCCGATCTGCGAATCCTCTACGGCAATCGCCGAACCGCTTCAAATGAAACTTGAACCCCAAAAGATCCGATGAAATGAGCCAATCCGTCGTCGGCGTTATCATGGGCAGCGACAGCGATCACCCGGTCATGTCGGAGGCCTTTTCCGTTCTGGACGCGCTCGGAATCCCTTACGAATTCCTGGTCGCCTCGGCCCACCGGACGCCGGACCGGGTCAGGGAGTACGTCCGCAAGGCCGAAGCCGGGGGGACGAAGGTCTTCATCGCGGGAGCGGGCGGCGCCGCGCACCTGGCGGGCGTCATCGCGGCAGAGACCCTCCGTCCCGTCATCGGCGTGCCGCTGGACAGCGCCCTGGGCGGAATCGATTCGGTCCTCTCGACGGTCCAGATGCCCAAGGGCGTCCCCGTCGCGACGATGTCCATCGGCCGGGCCGGGGCGCAGAACGCCGCTCTACTGGCCGCGGCGATCCTCGCCCTGAGCGACGCCGACCTCGGTGCCCGCCTGAAGGCCCGCCGCGAGCGGACGGCCGCCGAGGTCGCGGAGAAATCGAAACGCGTCGGGGGTCTCGGATGACCGTCCGCCGGTTGTCCGCCGATCCCGGCGACCCCGACGGCCCGGCCCTGGAAGAGGCGGCGCGAATCATCCGCGCGGGGGGACTCGTCGGCGTCCCCACCGAGACCTTCTACGCCCTGGCCGCCGACGGCCTCGACGGCGAAGCCGTCGCGCGCGCCCTGTCGGCGAAGGGTCGGGAGGAGCGGAAACCCGCGGGGCTGCTGTTGAGCGGCGTTGAGATGTTGGAACGGGTGGCCGATGACATTCCGGATGCGGCCCGGATCCTCATGAAGCGCTTCTGGCCGGGGCCGCTCGGCCTGATCTTTCCCGGCCGGCCGGACCTCCCGCCCGGGGTTCTGGGAGAGGGCCGCGGCGTCAGCGCCCGCGCGCCCGGATCGGCGGTGGCCCTGGAAGTCGTGAGGCTCGCCGGACGCCCCGTGACCGCGACGAGCGCCAACCGGGCGGGGGAAAATCCGCCAAGGACGGCGGATGACGTCGAGCGGAGCCTGGGAGACCTTGTGGACGCCGTCCTCGACGCGGGGGAGACGCCCGGCGGCTCGCCCTCTACGCTTGTGGATGTTCGGGGGGAAAATCCAATCCTCATCCGGGAAGGGGCGATCGCCTGGGAAGCGGTGATCGCCTGTTTGAGGTAAGCCGGCTTCCCGGGCCGTGATAAAATCACCATTTTCCCCACCCACACCGAGGAGCGTCATGTCCAAGTACAAACAGATACACGGAACGTCCAAGAACGTCCGCCGCGTCGGGCGGATCGACATCCCGGGAGGCGGGCAGGTGACCGTCGTCGACAAGCGGGCCTACATCGGCCACATGGGGGCGCCTTACGGGACGACGCTCCTGGACGTCTCGGACCCCAAGAACATCCGCACGCTCTCGCATGTCGAGATCCCCGAAGGCGTCCACACCCACAAGGTTCGCGCGCACGGCGACATCATGCTGACCAACGTCGAGCGGCACGGGAAGGGAAGCACGGCCCAGGGCGGATTAAAGGTCTACGACGTCTCCAACCCCGCGAAGCCCAAGGAGATCGCCTTCTTCCACGCGACGGAGGCCGGCGTCCACCGGTTCGATTTCGACGGACGGTACGTCTACTTCGCCCCGCTGGCCGCCGGGGACAACGAGGGGATCGCGCTCCGGCTGGATACCAAGGGCGACTTCTTTTCACCGGGAAGCTGGACGGCGTTGGACGGCAAGGGAGTCGGCCTGGGTACCTGTGTGGGCGCCGTCTGCGACGGACGCTTCATCTACTACGTTCCCTACGCACGCAGCGTGGCCGTCCGATACGACACCTTCGGTGCGTTCGAGGATCCGGAGAGTTGGGAGGCCTACAACGCGGCGGGGACGACAGGGATGAATACGAGGGGCTACGACGGCGGATGCTACGACGGACGCTACATCTACTACGTGCCCTTCCACGAGGGGGAGAACTCGCGGGACGGATTCCATTGCCGTCTTCTGCGCTACGACACGATGAAGGGGTTTGGTGACCCATCGGCGTGGGA
>JASLXW010000484.1 GCA_030740135.1 Nitrospinota bacterium | reverse complement strand
GGCAATCAACACGCGAATCTTGGATTCTTCCATGGTGAATCCACTAACCCCGCCCCCGCTGTCCGCCCCATCAATCATGATAGTGATATCGGCCCGGACGCGCCACTGAGACCTACCGGATTTCTCCCGGGAGATTCATCAGAAACTCGCGCGTCCTCGGGGCCGGGTGGGGATGGAGGGACGTTTTCCCCTTCTGGAAACCGGGCCGGGCGAAGGCGTCGCGCAGCGCCCGCAGGTCTTCGGGCGTATCGAGGTCGCGGGCCCGGGCGATCTTCGCCGTGCGCAGGCCGAGGGCCTCCGCGCGTCTCCGCGTGCTCTCCAGGACCCCCGGGGCGCTCCACCGAATCCCCTCGAACAACCCGGGATGGACGGCGCGCGCCCCGATAAAGTAATAACCTCCATCGTCCGTCGGGCCCAGAACCAGGTCGGCCGAATCGCGCCTGAGCCGTTCGAAACCCCGGGCCAGCTCCCCGGCGCTCGCGAGCGGGATATCGGTCCCATGGAGCGCAGCGCACCGGTATCCCGCGTCGAAGGCCCGTCTGAAACAGGTCAGCATCCGCTCGCCCAGGTCGCGTCCCGCCTGGGGGAATCGAAGCCCCCCCCCCTCCCCGGACCAGAGCCGATCGAATTCCGCCTCCGCATCGGGGGGCCAATAGGCCAGCGCGACGTCGACCCCATCCAGCCGCGAGACATTCTCCAGGGTGTCGAGCACGCAACACCGGTGCAGCGCGGCGGCGTCCTCCGGCCGCAAGGGAGGAACCAGGCGCGTCTTGACCTCTCCCGGACGGGGGGCCTTGGCCATCACGACGAGGACCGCCTCCCGGGGGGCGGGGGGGGCGGCGCGGTCCGGGACCGGCCCCGCCGAGACACCGTCTTCGCTCCCCTCAGAGACCGGCACGTTCGGGAAGTCCATCGAAGGCGGCGCTTCTTCCGCGCGCCAGGAACCGGCCGTGGCCCGCGGGCGCGGTGACCTCCCCGTCGCGGTGCAGGAAGACCCCGCGCGAGAGGGTCGCCACGGGGACCCCCTGAACTTCCATCCCCTCATAGGGGCTGTAATCCACGCGGTGGTGCAGGGTGCCGCGGCCGAGGACGACCCGCTTTTCCGGATCGAGGATCATGAGGTCGGCGTCGCTCCCGACCGACAGCGTCCCCTTCTCCGGAAACAGCCCGAAGAGCTTCGCCGGGTTGGCGCTCGTGAGGGCGACCATCTCATTGAGCGAGATCCGGCCCTTCCGGACGCCTTCGGAATACAGGATCGGCACGAGGGTCTCCGAGCCGGGAAGACCGTTGGGGATCAGGAGAAAGTTCTCCCGTCCAAGCTCCTTTTGGCCCTTGAAATTGAAGGGGGCGTGGTCCGATCCCACGACGGAAAGGAATCCGTTCCGCAGACCGGCCCACAGAACCACCTGGTGGGACTTCTCCCGAAGCGGCGGGGAGCAGACGAATTTGGCCCCTTCGAAGCCGGGCGCGTCGATCATAGATTCGTCCAGGACAAGGTATTGGGGGCACGTTTCCGCGAACACGGGAAGCCCCCGCGCGCGCGCCGCCTGCACCCGCTCCAGGGCCTGCCGGCAGGTGAGGTGGACGACGTAGACGGGCGCCCCGACCGTCTCCGCGATGTCGATCACCCGGCCCGTGGCCTCGCCCTCGAGGATGGGCGGCCGGCTCCGGGGATGCCAGACGGGGGAAAGCTTTCCCTCCGCCGCGAACTGTTTCCGGCGCGCGTCGATGACCCCCCCGTTCTCGCAGTGGGCCAGGACGAGGAGCCCCTCCTTCACCGCCCGCTCCAGGATCCGGTAAATCGCGGCGTCGTCCTGCATGAGGGTCCCCTTGTACGCCATGAGGATCTTGAGCGTCGTGATCCCCTGATCGCGGATCCGCGGGATCTCGTCCAGGACTTCATCCCGTGCGTCGGTGATGGTCATGTGGAAGCCGTAATCCACGACGGCCTTGCCGCGCGCCCGCTCCCGCCAGTCGTCGAGGGTCTTGGCGAGGCTCTCTCCTTGGACCTGGTTGGCGAAGTCGATGATCGACGTGATCCCCCCGCACGCGGCGGCGCGGGTCCCGATCCGGAAATCGTCGGACACCCGGGTGGCCGGCAGCGGCATGTCGAAGTGGGTGTGAACGTCGATGGCGCCGGGCAGGACGTACTTGCCGGTTGCGTCAAACACCTCCATCCGGGCGGCCGCGTTGGGGGCCATCCCCGCTTCGCTGGCGGCCGCCCCGGCAAGCCCCCTTTCGATGCGGACGATCTTCCCGCCCGCTATCCCGATGTCCGCCCGGTAGACGGCCGACGCCGTCACGACGTCGCCGTTGCGAATGATCAGGTCCAATGACGCCTCCTCCGGTCCGGTCCGCGTTTCGGACTCGTCATGTCTCCGCTTTCCTCGTCTCTCCGGAATATCCCCCGCCCATCTTGATTAAAAAGCTGTGAACGCTTAATAAAGACGCAGGGGCATTTTCAGTCCGACGGGGGAAAGGAATCAAGCATGGCGACCACGGAAGAAATCGTCCGGCAAAGATATTCCTCGGCGGCGGGCCGGCGGGAAGAGGCCCTCTGCTGTCCGACGGGGTATGACGCGTCCGATCTGGAATCGTTCATCCCCGAGGAAGTCATGAAGATCTCTTACGGATGCGGTTCCCCGGCCGGCATCGGCCACATCCGTCCGGGAGAGACGGTGGTCGACATCGGATCCGGAGGCGGCATCGACTGCTTCGACGCCCTGCGCCGGACGGGGGGTTCGGGCCGGGTCATCGGCGTGGACATGACGGACGAAATGCTCGCCGTCGCCCGAAAAAACGCCCCGGCGGTCGCGGAAAACCTGGGGCACGATGAGGTGCGGGTCGATTTCAGGAAGGGCCTGGCCGACGACCTGCCGGTTGAGGACGGGACGGTCGATCTGGTCATCTCGAACTGCGTCATCAACCTCACGCCCGATAAGGACCGGGTCTTCGGCGAGATCTTCCGGGTCCTCCGCCCCGGGGGCCGGTTCTGCATCTCCGACATCGTCGCCGACCAATCCGTCCCGAACTACCTCCTCC
>JASLXW010000483.1 GCA_030740135.1 Nitrospinota bacterium | reverse complement strand
ACTCTCTTAGATGCCGCTTGATAAAGGGGGTCCACTACAGTCCTGCGAGAGCTTGCTAAAGAAGATCTCAATTCTGTAATCCGTGAGCAAAATGGCTTGACGGCTGTCATCTTGTTGTGTGTAAATCCCAAGAACATGAAGAATTTCAGGGCGAACGCTTTGTCCGCAAGCCGGGGTTGTCCGGCTTTGACCGTGGCATGGAGACTCAATGCCCGCTTGTGCGCGGGGGGATAAATCGAATGGACTTTCGGCTTCCTGAAGAGCTCACATTGCTCAAGGAAATGGTTCGCGATTTCGTGGATCGCGAGCTCAAGCCTCATGAGGACGAGGTCGAGCGGGCGAACCGGGTTGCGCCGGAGCTCCGCAAGAGCATCCGGGACAAGGCCCGGGATGTGGGCCTCCTCGGCCTGAACGTCCCGGAGGAGGAAGGCGGCGCCGGGCTCGGGGTGTTGGCGCTTTGCGTCGTCCGGGAGGAGCTGGGCCGGACGAGCTACGCGATGGCCCAGGTGGTCAAGCCGACGCCGCCGCTCCTGCTCTTTGGAAACGAGGACCAGAAAGAGAAGTATCTCCGGCCCTATATGCGAAACGAGCGGGAGTACGCCTTCGCCCTCTCCGAGCCCGACGCCGGCTCCGACGCGGCGGCCATCCAGACCACCGCCGTCCCGGACGGCGACGCCTTCGTCCTCAACGGGACCAAGCACTTCACGACCGACGGCGACATCGCCGACTTCTTTTTCGTCTTCGCCCTCACGGACAAGGAGAAGCGGGCGCGGGGGGGGGTCACGGCCTTCCTCATCGACCGGGAAACGCCGGGCTTCACCGTCGGGCGCCCCGTGGAGACCCTGGGCTGGCGGGGGATCGGTCACGTCGAGCTGGTCTTCCAGGATTGCCGGGTCCCGGCCGCGAGTGTGTTGGGGGAAGTGGGCGAGGGGTTCCGCTTGGCCATGAGGTGGATTGGCCACGGCCGTTTGTCCGTCGCTTCCTATTCGCTGGGCGTCGCCCAGTCCATGCTGGACCTGGCCGTCGACCACTCCCGACAGCGGGAGACGTTCGGCAAGCCCATCTCCGATCGTCAGGCGGTTCAGTGGATGCTCGTGGAGTCGGCCATGGAGATTTACGCCGGACGGGGAATGGTCCGCCACGCCGCCTGGATGGCCGATGAGGGGATGGAGTTCCGGAAGGAAGCGGCGATGGCGAAGGTCCACTGCACCGAGATGGCCGCCCGCGTCGTGGATCGCGCGCTTCAGATCCACGGCGGGATGGGCTACACCAAAGAGCTGCCCATCGAGCGGCATTACCGGGACCTGCGGCACAACCGAATATCGGAGGGAACGAGCGAGATCCTGCGTTTTCTCATCGCCCGGGAATTGCTGCGGTCTTGAATGGGCTCCTGAATGGCCGGACATCCCCGCGCGAAACGCTTTTCGCCGGGCAGGTCATCCCGGTCCCCCCTCCATCCGAGTTGCCCCTTCAGGGGTTGCCCGCTTCCATCGGGCTCTCCGTCCTTTCGGCCAGCGCCCGTCTCGCCCGCCCCGTGGCCTCCTCGTCCACCCGGCCCGTGGCGGCGTCCAGGACCACGCCGTAGTCCCGCCGCGCGCTCTCGGGCGAGATGAATCCGTTCCGGACGTCCGACGCGACGAGCTCCGGGTCCCGCTCCCGGGGCGCGCCCCAGCCGCCGCCGCCGCTGGAATGGATGGTAATCTCGCATCCTTCCTGAAGGGCGTGCACCGACTTGGAGTCCACGTCGATCCGCTCTCCGTCGGGCGTCCGGATGAAGACCCGGTTCGTTTCGCCGGGAAGCCCCCCCGCCAGGCCGAAGGCCCGGTTCTCCTCAAGCATGCCGTCCCCCGTGCTGCACGCCTGGGCCGCCGGCGCGTCCACCCGGAAGACGTAATCCACGCCGAGCCCTCCCCGCCAGCGGCCCGGGCCGCCCGAGTCCATCCGATATTCGTGTTTCAGCAGAAAGAGCGGGCTGTCCATCTCGTGCATCTCGATGCTCGGGGCCCGGACCCCGCCGCAGCAGACCACCGTCCCGACGTGGCTCCACCCGTCGAAGCCGTAGGCCGCGCCGCCGCCGTTCTTGCGCAGGAAGGTGATCTCGCTGAACCCTTCGCCGGTTCTGGGATCGACGCCGGAGATGTTGGGGCCGCTGACGCGCCCCCAGGCCGCGGAGATCCGTTCCGGGACGGCGTCCGACAGGGCCAGCCAGACGGCCTCGATGATCGCCTCCGCCGTCGAGAGGGTGCAGAGGCTCGTGGGTGCGGGCGGGCGCGCGTTCACGACCAGACTCGGCGGGGCGATCACCTCGACGGGCCGGGCGCACCCTTCGTTGTGCGGGATCTCGGGATCGATGATCGTGAACAGGCCGATCAGGCTCGCGGAGACCGTGTTGGGCAGAGAGCTGTTCACGAAACCCTTCGTCTGCGGGTCGCTGCGCGAATAGTCGAAGACCATCCGGTCGGACTCGACGGTGATCTCCACGTCGATCCGGACCCTTCGGGACTTGTCGATCCCGTCGTGATCGAGGGCCCGGCAGGCCCGGTAGGTTCCATCCGGAATCGCCGAGATCTCGCGGCGGACCCGGCGCTCCGTCGCGTCGAGGAAGAACTCGATGGCCTCCCGGAGGGTGTCCTCCCCCCACTTGCTCACCATCTCCTTGAGTAACCGCTCCGCCAGGCCCACGGCGCTGATCTGCGCCCGCAAATCCCCCCGGAGGTGTCCGGGAAGCCGCGTGTTCGACAGCAGCATCCGCCAGATGTCCTCCCGGCGGCGGCCGCGGTCATACAGCTTGATGGGCGGAATCCGGATTCCCTCCTGGAAGGCGTCCCGGGCCCTGGGGTTGTACCCCCCCATCACCGCCCCGCCGATGTCGGCGTGGTGGCCTTTCGTCACAGCCCAGAACAGGCGCCGGCCGGACGGGCTGAAGACAGGCTTCAGAACGGTCAGGTCCGGCAGGTGGTTCCCCCCGCAGAAGGGATCGTTCAGCAGGAAGAGGTCTCCCTCCCTGATCTCCCCTTCGAACGCCTCGCTCGTTTTTTTCACCGCC
>JASLXW010000482.1 GCA_030740135.1 Nitrospinota bacterium | reverse complement strand
CCGATGATGTGAATCCCGTCTTCTTCGACGAAGCGCTCCATCCACTTCGCCATCTCCGGCGCCCCCAGCGGGTAGTGGGTCCGGCCGTCGACCAGCTCGGGCAGGCCGGCGTTCGGGACGACCGAGATCTTGCCGCGCCAGGAATTCCCCAGCCACTTGATGTGCTCGGCCATCTCCCGGGGTCCGGTGCCGCAGTTCATCCCGATGATGGGAACGTCGAGGGCCTCGATGATGGTCGCCGCCGCCGCGATCTCGGCCCCGACCAGCAATGTCCCCGTCGTCTCGACCGTCACGCTCACCTGGATCGCCGTGTCCGCCCCGGCCTCTTTCCGCGCGGCTTTGGCCGCGTTGACGGCCGCTTTGATCTGAAGCGGGTCCTGGCAGGTCTCGATGAGGATGACGTCCACGTCGCCCGCGATGAGGCCGCCGCACTGAACGGTCAGGGCGTCCTCCAGGCTCTGGTAATCGACGTGGTCGAGGGTGGGCAGACGGGTCCCGGGCCCCACGGCGCCGAAAACGAACCGCCGCCTTCCGTCGCCGGCGAGGGCCTCGACGGCCTCACGGGCCAGCTCCGCGCCCCGCCGGCTCAGATCGAACGCCTCGTCCGCGACATCGAACTCCCCGAGGGTGATGGGGGAGCTTCCGAACGTGTTGGTCTTGAGGGCGTCGGCCCCCGCCTCGAGAAACTCGAGGTGAATCGAGCGGATGACGTCCGGGCGGGTCCGGTTGAGGACCTCCATGCAGTTCTCTTTGCCGACGAGGTCTTCCTCCAGGTTGAGGTCGCGGGCCTGGATCGACGTGCCCATGGCCCCGTCCAGCAGCAGGACCCGGTCGGACAAGTGGTCGAGCACGTGGACTTCGCCTCGGGAGTCCGCGACGGGAAGGTCGTCGGGTCCGGTCTCCGGAGGTCCGGCGACGCCGACGCCGGCGGGTTCGGAAATCGAGGTCGTCATTTCGAGCCGCCTAGTTGGATTCGGGATTTTCCCGGGCCGCTTCCCCGGCGACGGGACGCAAACCGAGGACGTAGCAGATGGCGAACGTCAGGTCCGCCCGGTTGAGGGTGTAAAAGTGAAACTCGTTCACCCCTTCGTCCCGGAGTCGCCGGACCTGTTCGACGGCGGTCGAGGCCGCCACGAGGTTGTGGGTGACGGGATCGTCGTCCAGCCCTTCAAAGAGCTTCGTCAGCCAGGGCGGGATCGTGGTCCCGCACATCGCGCTGAAGCGGACCACCTGGCTGAATTTGTGGACGGGTAGGATGCCGGGGACGATGGGGACGGTGACGCCGGCCGCGCGGACGCGGTCCAGAAAGCGAAAGTACAGGTCGGCGCCGAAGAAATATTGCGTGATGGCGCGCGTCGCGCCGGCGTCGATCTTCCGCTTCAGGTTGTCGATGTCGGCCTCCGGCCCGGCGGCCTCGGGATGGGTCTCGGGATAGGCGGCGACGCTGATCTCGAAATCCGCCACCCGTTTCAGACCGGTCACCAGATCGGCCGCGTAGGGATACCCTCCCGGGTGCGGGACGTATTCCCGGGCGTCTTCGGGCGGATCGCCGCGTAGAGCGACGATGTGACGGATCCCCAGGTCCCAATAGGCCCGGGCGACCTCATCCACCTCTTCGCGGGGGGCACCGACGCATGTCAGGTGGGCGGCGGGGACCAGGGTGGTTTCGGTCAGGATTCGCCGCACCGTCGCGTGGGTCCGCTTCCGGGTGCCGCCCCCGGCGCCGTAAGTGACGGAGACAAACCTCGGCCGCAACGGCTCCAGCCGCTTGACCGAGCTCCAGAGCGTCTGTTCCATCTTCTCCGTCTTGGGCGGGAAGAACTCGAACGACGCCTGAATCGGCCGGCCGGAGGATTCCGGGGCCGGGATGTCGGGGAGCGATTTCTCTGATGGCGTCAAGTGGTCACCTCTTTCAAGCGCCCGTCGGGAATTCCCTTTGCGCTTTCCATCCGTTTCGAGGGTCCCCCCGGCCGGATCGCGGTCCAGACCGAGACGGTCAGGGGATCGCCCGGCAGGTGGACGACGCCTTCCGGGCGCAGGCCCGCGGCCCGGAGCCATCCCTCCACTTCATCTTCGGCGAATCCCAGGCGGCGGTGGGCATGGTGTCTCCTGAGGTCTTCCAGGTCGTGGGGCGCGAAATCGGCCACAAGGAGGACGCCCCCGGGACGAAGGGCGCGCGCCGCCTCGGACAAGGCGCGGGGCGGGTTGTCCGCGAAATGAAGGACCTGATGAAAAACGACGGCGTCGAAGGATTCCGACGGCAAGGGCAATTGATACATATCGCCGTGACGAACCTGGCAATGCCGCAGCCCCGCCCGCTCCAGATGCGTGCGGGCGACGGCGAGCATCTCGTGGGAGCGATCCATGCCGGTGGCCTTGGCGACCCGTGGGGCGAAGAGCTCGAGCATCCGGCCGGCGCCGGTTCCGATATCGAGCAGGTCCTCAATGTTCCAATCGGACAGAATGTCAAGCAATACGCGTTCCACCTCGGACTCGGGGACGTGCAGGGAGCGGATCTCGTTCCAGCGCGGGGCGTTTTCGCGGAAGTACGCGTTCGCCGCCTCGGCCCGGGCCTCCTTCACCCGCTCCAGGCGATGGAGGTCCAGGGAGAGGGTCGAATCGCCGTCCGGGATCAGGTCGATCAACGCGCGGCCAAGCGCCGCCGCGTCCGCGTCTTGGGCGAGCCGGTAAAACACCCAGTTCCCTTCGGGAAACCGGTCCAGCAAGCCCGCGCCGCAGAGGAGCTTGAGGTGCCGGGAGACCCGGGGTTGGCTTTGTCCGAGAATTTGCGCCAGCTCGGTCACGGTCAGCTCACCGTCGGCGCAAAGGGCAAGAAGACGAAGGCGGGTGGGTTCCGCGACGGCTCGCAATCTCGCCAACAGCCGTTCCATCAGCGCAAGACTCCTCTATGACCAGGACAATAAAACTCGATGATTGAAGATATATACATTTCTTTATATGCTTTGTCAACCTCTGCGTGCTGACCTGCCCCCCTGAAAGCCGGTGCAGTTTGAGGGTTAGGATTTTCGTACAGCTTTCGGACTGGA
>JASLXW010000481.1 GCA_030740135.1 Nitrospinota bacterium | reverse complement strand
CCTGAGTGCAAAGGGCCATGAAGTTCCTGACTCCCACATCTTCGAGTTCCAGGACCCTCGCGGGCGCCTCTAAGGAAAGAGCCTCGACCAGGGGCTGATCGCTCATGTAGTCGCCATAGAGGATGGTATCCTGAAAATGGCCTTCGGGCGTAACATATTGCTTCTCGATGAGGGTGTCCATCCCCGGCAGGCAGGTCTTGAAGCCTCCCCCCGCAAAAGCGCTGTTGCCGCTGATGCCGATCATCCCTTTGTCCACCAACAGGACATTCGCGCCGAATCGGCGAGACTCCGCCGCCGCGCGAAGTCCCGCCAGTCCCGCTCCGACAACCAGTACATCCACCGTGTAAGTGATGTGTGGAATCACGAGCCGGTCCCCGAAGCGGCGAAGGCCGCCACGTCCTGACGATCTTTCTTCCCCCAGAAGGCGCTCAAAACCCGCTGTCTGGTCACTTGAAGATGACGCTCCATCACATTTCGCGCCCGGTCCGCATCCCGCTGACGCAGGCAATCAACCAGCTCCAAGTGATCCTCCCCCGTCTCCTCCAGATTGGGAAGCGAGTAGCTGAGGAAAATAACCCGCAGGAGATCTTCAAGGGCCTTTGTCACGGCTCTTGCCAGAGACCGGTTGCCGGATGCGGCCGCCAACTTCTGGTGAAATTGGATATTGGCCGTTGCGTAGGCTTCGAACTGGTCTTGATGGCTTAAACGATTATCGACCGCCGGCTGAGGAAGAATCAGGCCCGTTAAGTCGTCAAGCTCCGCTGGAGAAATCCGTCTTGCGGCAAGCTGGATCGCGGAACATTCGAGTATTTCCCGGAGCTCGATGTTCTCGACCACTTCTTGCGGTTCGATCGGGGCGACGAGGTATCCCTTCCGGGGCAGCAACTTGAGAAACCGGTCCTTGACCAACTCGGAAAGGGCCTCGCGGACAGGTGTCTTACTCACACCAAACGTCCGCGCCAGTTCTTTTTCCTGGAGAAACCCGCCGGGGGGGATAACCCCTGTGATGAGATCTTTCTTCAGGCTCACATACACCCGGGTCTTGATTGATCCCCCGTTGCTTGAAAAGTCACTTGGCACCCGAAATCCCCTATGATTAAAGCCGTAATCTAGATATCCCTGTGATATATCTAACAGATACAACACCTCTTCCCACCTGTCAAGGATGAATTTCAGCGGGGTCGTGGGGTCAGGTCTTGACTCTCTACTTTTCTATACTCTATGGAAAAAACCATTTTATCCACAGATTTCACAGATGACTCAGATGGAAAAATCAAGGCGATGCTTTTGAAGCCTTCTCTATGTCTTTCTTTCTGTGCAATCTGTGGATTCCCCCACGAAGGCGTCACGCCGATACGGGCGGACGCCGGTCGGTCCACGGCCGGGCGGCCTCTAGCTGGGCGGCCAGTCTGAACAACGTCGCCTCGTCGCCGAAGCGCGCGATGAAGTGAGTCCCCACGGGCAATCCCTCGTCGTTCCAATATAGCGGGACGCTCATCGCCGGCTGGCCGGTGGCGTTGAAGATGTACGTGAAGGGAGAGAACGTCGCCGTCCGGCGGCGGACTTCGACAGCCTCGTCCGCCGAAGCGCCGTCCGGCATGACGAACGTCCCCAAGGGAACCGGCGGCCGGCCGAGCGTCGGCGTGAGGAACACGTCATACCCCTCGAAGAACCGTGCGATATCGCGCGTGATCCGCTGAAGGTCCTGGACGACCAGAAGGTATTCCGGCGCGCCGACCTCCCTCCCCTTCTCCGCGAATGCCCAGATGAAAGCCTCGAAGTTCTTGGCGGCAAGTTTCCGGCCGGTCCTCCGACTCCAGTCCGCCAGCGCCCAGGCGGTCCCGACGGACAGGACGGTCGTCACGCCCTTCCAGAGCGTCTCGGCGTCGTAGGAGGGCGCGGCTTCCTCGACCTCGTGCCCCAGCCCCTCGCAGAGGGCCGCCGCGTCGCGCACGGCGGCCTCGCAATCCGGGTGAAGCGCTGTGCCCAGGGGGGTCCTGGCCGTGAAGGCCACGCGAAGCCGGCCCGGCTCGGCCCCGACCTCTTGAAGAAACGGCCGCGCCGGCGGCGGCGCGACATTCGGGTCGCCCAAATCCGGGCCCCGCGTGGCGTCGAGAAGGGCGGCGCTGTCCCGAACCGACCGCGTGAGGGCGTGCTCGACGATCAGCCCGCTGAAAAGCTCGCCGTAGCGCGGCCCCAGCGGGTTCCGCGTCCGCGTGGGCTTGAGACCGAAGACCCCGCAACAGGAGGCGGGGATGCGGATCGACCCCCCGGCGTCGTTTCCGTGGGCCATGGGGACCATGCCCGAGGCCACGGCGGCGGCCGAGCCCCCACTGGAGCCCCCCGCCGTCCGGTCCGTGTCCCAGGGGTTGCGGGTCGGCCCGAAAAGCCGCGGCTCCGTGGACGTGCCGATTGCGAACTCGGGCGTGTTCGTCTTTCCGACGATGATCAAACCGGCGCGCTTGAAGCGCTTGACCAGCTCGCTGTCTTCATCGGGGACAAAATCCTCGAGGAACGCGGAGCCTTCCGTGAAACGGACCCCGGCGCACTCCGCGAGGAAGTCCTTGAGGAGAAAAGGCACGCCGGCGAACGGACCCTCCGGAACCGGGCCGGCGGCCGCTTCGCGCGCGAGGTCGTACATCGGCGTCACGACCGCGTTGAGCGCGGGATTCAACCGCTCGATACGGGCGATGGCCGCTTCCACAAGCTCGATGGGCGCGGCCTCCCCTTTCCGCACCAGGTCGGCCTGCCCCGTGGCGTCAAGGAGGAAAACATCCTCCAGGCCTGAATTTCCCATTTCGCCCCCTGAAGATGGAACCGATCGCCGTGAATCGCCGATTGGCTCGATTATAACCTCAAATTCGAATTCGGATTCCCTCGAAGCGGATTTCCTCATGGGGTGAAAATCGATTCAGCCCCACGCGAGAGGAGCAATAGATTGAGGTTCGAGCACCGAGGGTTATATAATCTGTTACTTTAGATATATGTATGGGTTCAAGACATATGAGACACGGGGGCCGTTTTTTTGAATGTTTCCAGGGCCTGGGCGGGCGTCAGGTAG
>JASLXW010000480.1 GCA_030740135.1 Nitrospinota bacterium | reverse complement strand
GGGCCATCCCGCTGCGTCTCCGGGGGGGCCGCCCGCCGCGCCTTCTCGAAGTCCGGGGCGAGGTGCACATGGGCCTGGGGGATTTCGACCGTCTCAACCGGGAGCGGGAGGAGGCCGGAGAGGCCGCGTTCGCCAATCCCCGGAACTTCGCCGCCGGATCGCTCCGCCAACTGGACGCCTCCGTCACCGCCCGAAGGCCGCTGACCATCTCCTGTTACACCGTAGGGCGGATGGAGTCCCCCGACCCCGGCCCCGCGCGGCAGAGTGAGATCCTCGAATCCCTGAAGCGACACGGGCTTCCCGTCATCCGGCTGGAGCGGGTGTGCCGGGGGATCGATGAAACCCTGGACTACTACCGTCATCTCGAATCCATCCGCGACGACCTCGACTACGAGATCGACGGCGTTGTCGTGGCCGTCAACGACCTCGAGTTCCAGCGGGTCCTGGGGGAGAAAAGCCGCACCCCGAGATGGGCCGTCGCGTACAAGTTCAAGCCGCAACAGGCAATGACGATCGTGGAGAAAATCAACGTCCAGGTCGGGCGGACTGGGTCGCTCACGCCCGTCGCCCACCTCCGGCCGGTCCGCGTCGGCGGGGTCGAAGTCGGCCGGGCGACGCTGCACAACCAGGACGAAGCGGAGCGCAAGGACGTCCGCGCCGGCGACACGGTCTGGGTTCAGCGCGCGGGAGACGTGATCCCCGAGGTGGTCAAGGTCGTCCCGGAGAAGCGAAAGGCGGGCGCCCGGCGATTCCGGATGCCCGTCAAGTGCCCGGAGTGCGGCGCCCCCGTCGAGCGGGCCGAAGGGGAATCGGCCCATCGGTGCACGAACGGACTTTCCTGCCCGGCCCAACGCAAAGAGTCCATCCGCCACTTCGTCTCGAAGAAGGCGCTGGACATCGACGGCCTGGGGAAGAAGCTCGCGGCGCAGCTCGTGGACCGGGGTCTCGTCCAAGACGTCGCCGACCTCTACAAGCTGGACGCGGAGACCCTGGCCGGTCTGGAGCGCATGGCCGAGAAATCCGCCTCGAATCTCGTCGCGGCGCTGGAAGCGAGCAAGGAGACCACCCTCGCGCGGTTTCTGTTCGGGCTGGGCGTCCGCCACGTGGGCGAGCACGTCGCGGCGGTCCTGGCCGGGGAATACGGAGACCTGGACGCCCTGATGGCGGCCAAGCTTGAAGACCTGGTCGATGTGCACGAGGTGGGGGAAATCGTGGCGCAAAGCGTCATGGACTTCTTCAGCCGGCCGGAGAACCGCGAGATCATCCGGCGGCTGCGCACCGAGGCGGGGGTCCGCTGGCCCGCCCCGCCGCCGAAGCGCGATGAGACCGCCCGGACCGGGGGGCGGGGGGGGGGGCCGCTGGCGCGGAAGACCATCGTCTTCACCGGGGCGCTGGGCATGGCCCGGGCCGAGGCGAAACGCCTGGCCCGGTCCGGAGGCGCGCGCGTGGCCGCATCGGTCAGCAAGAAGACGGACCTCGTCGTCGCCGGAGCGTCCGCGGGGAGCAAGCTGAAAAAGGCCGAGGACCTGGGCGTGGAGGTGGTGGACGAGGCGGAGTTTCGCCGGCGGGTCTCGCATGAGAATTTGTAGGGAGTCATCTTGGGAGTTGCACAGCGAGCAACAATCGAGTGTCCAAAAAAACTCTAGGGCGGGGAACTACTTGCTTCCCATTTTCAGGATATCAGATTGTGTGGGAAAAATCCTATTCATACAATTGATTGGTTATGCGCCGGTTACTCACTTTGAGCGTTTAGTAATCGAATTCGGAGGTAGCAGGTATCGTCAAAAGTCTTTCCTTCGACGCGTTTAGTTCCCTTAAGTGGCCCAATACAGTATGGATCTTCTTCTTGTAGACGCCTCAATATGGAGAGAGACTCCGCAAGCGTGGGTCGGATTTCTTTGAAGCCATCGCTTGCAAAAACGAGTTCCGACACATCGTCCGGAACTTGAGTCACACAAATCTCAGTCGGCAGACCATTCAGCGTCCGAGATGCAAGCGATCCCTTTGGAATCCCGAACCATTTGGTCTGATCATTCGTTTGAATATTTTGGAGTTCCGGTTGTGCGGCCAGGATATGTGAAATGAAAGCACGCCCCATATCGGCACCGTCTGCAAACGGATAAATGCCATTCCGCTTAAGAAAGGAGACAACACATGCGCGCACGTCAGACGTTAGACCATCGACTAGTTTTTCATTCGAATGAATCTCGAAGCCCCCATTTTTCTTGACAAACGTAAAAGAACAATCGTGGATGTGGTAAACAGCATTTTTCGTTGGCACGAATGCGCCAAACGCAACATCTGCTCGGTTTCGCACTTCGGATAGATCAATTCCGGCTTCTTCAGCTCCCATGTTGATCCGCCCGTTTATTTCATTGACCAGCTCTTTGGGATCGTCGGTGCATTCGGGTGACTTAAGAACGTCGAGAACAATCTCCGCAATAGTTGCGCCACCGTTTCGTCCATTACCCCAGTCATTACACGTATGGTCCGTTCCGCCATCGATTACGCCGAAAAATCGCGGACCACACACCAAACGGTCCTCACCGCCCGATTTTTCCCCAGTCCTGGACTCCAGGTGTCGTTCAATGACTTCAACCAGCATCCTCTGTACCATCCTCTGTCACGCGTGGGTTGATTGAGTTGGAAGCAAACTACGTTGGGTGCAACATCTTTTATAGCCTTAATTTGAATCCACACGATAAAGATCGTAGATACCCTTGACCAGAATGATTAGCCATACGAGAGCAAAAATACCGATAATGACTCGACCAAAATGATATGAACTCCAACGAAACGGCCGGTCGTCGCGAGAGGTCTTCCTCGACCTTCCGCATACGTAGTCCGCTAATGCCGGATCTGAGCTTATGATGGCCAGCATATCCTTATGCCAGCGAAGCTCGTAATGTCTTGATATGACCATTATCCGATCCCAGGTGTAGCAGATCGCAAGGCCGAGGCAGCCGCCGAAAATAAGGGTATAGAGGTTCGGTCGTATAGTGCTCCCCATTAAGAGCGGGTTTGAAATAAGGGAGAATTGGGGCTGACCGGGCGAGGAGGTCC
>JASLXW010000047.1:1940-14020 GCA_030740135.1 Nitrospinota bacterium | reverse complement strand
CTGCTGAAGCTCTTCAACCGCCTGGTCGAACCCTCCCAAGGGGTCGTTTTCGTGCGGGGAGAGGACGTTGCGTCCCAGGACCCCATCCGGCTCCGCAGGCACATCGGTTACGTCCAGCAAGAGGGCGGGCTTCTGCCCCATTGGACAATCGCCCGCAATGTCGAGCTGGTGCCCCGCCTTCTGGGATGGAACCCCGAGAAGCGGCGCATGCGAACCCGGGAAGTGCTGGAGCTGGTCGGTCTGCCCGGCGCGGACTTGGCCGGAAGACACCCCCGGGAGCTGTCGGGCGGACAGCGCCAGCGCGTGGCCATCGCCCGCGCCCTGGCGGCCGGTCCGGACGTGGTCCTCCTGGACGAGCCTTTCGGCGCGCTCGACCCCATCACCCGGGCGGACCTCCAGCGCGAGTTCCTCAACCTCAGCGCCCGCATGGAGAAGACGATCCTCCTGGTGACCCATGACGTCGGGGAGGCCTTCCTGCTGGCCGACCGGGTGGCCGTCATGCGGGAGGGAACGATCCACCAGGTTGACGCGCCCCGGCGCCTGCGCGACGCCCCCGCCACGGAGTACGTCCGGGCGCTGCTCGAGCGGACGCAAACAGCGCCCCTCCGGGAAGAGGAAAATTGATGGCCTTCCTACGGCCGCCGTGCCGGAAGATCTTGCGCCGCGCCGGATGGGCCGTCCTGGCGGCGGTCCTTCTCTTCGCGCCGACGGATGCAAGCGGCGCGGCCCGCCAAGGGCGCAGGGGGCCCGTGGTCGTCGGCTCGAAGAACTTCGCGGAAAACCGCTTGCTGGCGGAAATGTTCGCCCGGCTCATCGAACAATACGCGGGGATCACCGTCACGCGGCGGTTCAACCTGGCGGGAACACAGATCCTGTTCGAAGGACTCCGAACGGGCGCCATCGATGTCTATCCCGAGTATACGGGCACGGGATTGGTCTCCATCTTGAAGCGGCCCGCCCGGGGGACTCCGCCGGAAGTCCTGGCGCGGATCCGGCGGGAATTCCTGCGGCGGTGGAAGCTGGTCTGGCTTGCCCCCCTGGGCTTTGAGAACGCCTACGAGCTTGCCATCCGGAAACAAGCGGCCGAGCGGCACAGGATCCGGACGATCTCCGATCTGGCGCGAGTCGCCGGGACTTTGCGCGGGGGGTTCGGGTACGAATTCGTCGGACGGCCCGACGGCCTGCCGGGACTTTTAAAGACTTACGGTCTCCGGTTCTCCGAGGTCCGGCGGCTCCAGCAGACCCTCAAGTATCAGGCCGCGGCCGCGGGCCGGGTGGACGTCATCGACGTATACACGACGGACGGCCGAATATCCCTGAGCGGCCTGGTCATCCTGGAGGACGACCGCGGTTTCTTTCCCCCCTACCAGGCGGCGCCGCTTGTGCGGGCCGAGGCGCTGAATCGGTTTCCGAAGGTGGGAGAGGCGCTGTCGCTTCTGTCGGGCCTCCTGGACGAGAACCGAATGAGACGCCTCAACCGCCGGCTTCAGGAGGGCAAGGAGCCGGTTCCGCGCGTGGCGCGGGACGCCCTGGCGGCCCTCGGCCTGCTCGGCGGAACGAGGTCGGACGAACCGGCGGCGATCCGGTCGCCCGGATTGGGGGCGCATCTGTGGACGGAGCGGGGCGCGTTGGGCGCCAGGGCGCTGGAGCATCTGGGGATGGTGAGCGCTTCCCTCTTCCTGGCGGCGATCTTCGCGATTCCCCTCGGGCTGGCCCTGGAGCGGCGGCGCAAGGCGGCCGAGGCAATCATCCGGGGAATCGGCATCACACAGACGATTCCCTCCATCGCGCTCCTGGCCTTCATGATCCCCCTGCTGGGCGTGGGGGTGAAACCGGCCATCGTGGCGCTCTGGCTCTACGCCCTGTTTCCCATCGTCCGGAACACGTACACCGGCGTCCGGTCGGCCGACCCCGCCGCGGTGGAGTCCGCCCTGGCGTTGGGGATGACGCCCGGCCAGGTCCTGCGGCGGGTGAGGCTCCCCCTCGCCGCCCCGGTGATCCTGGCGGGGGTCCGGACCTCCGCCGTCATCAGCGTCGGGACGGCGACCCTCGCGGCGTTCATCGGCGCCGGCGGGTTGGGGGAGCCCATCGTCACCGGCCTGCAACTGACCGATACAACGCTGATCCTCTCCGGCGCGCTGCCCGCGGCCTCCTTGGCCCTCGGGGTGGACGGACTTCTCGCCCTGGTGGAGCGCGGCCTCCGGCCGCGGGGCGTCCAGGAGTCGCGGTAGGCGGTCCGTCCGGAAAGGCATCTGGGGAGGTGGCTGAATTTGAACGGTCGAAGGGAATCCCGCACACGCGGCGTTGTCACGATGTTCGTCACCAATATCATCGTGACCATCGGGCTGGTCATGATCGCCCCGCTCCTGCCGGCGTTCGCCCAGCGGGCCGGGGCGTCCGGGGCCTGGATGGGGGCGCTCTTCGCCGCGGACATGGTGGCCCGGACGGTGGCCATGCCTCTTTGCGGCAGGGCTTCGGACCGCTTCGGGCGGAGGCCCTTCCTCATCCTCGGACTGATCCTGTTCGCCGCAGCCTCCTTTTCGTTCACGCGGACCTCCGGCAAGGCGACCCTGTTGGTCGTCAGGACCCTTCAGGGGGTGGGCGCGGGGATGGTGATCCCCGTCATCATGGCCTACTTCGGAGAATTCGCCTCGACCCACCGTGTGGCCTTAACGATGGGAACACTGAACATCTCCTTTTTCGGAGGGCTGGCGCTCGGCCCTTTCCTGGGCGGGCTCCTGGAATCCCGCTTCTCCCTGGAGGCGCCCTTTTATTTCCTGGCCGCCGCCGCCCTCCTCAACGCGGGGTTCATCTTCTGGCTCCTGCCGGAGTCCGCCTCCCGGGGACGATCGGACGGAGGCCGGAAAGGCGGAACGGCCGAGTCCGTCGCTCCGTGGAGGGCGCTCCTGTCCGACGCGGCGCTGCGGCGTCTTTGCACACACCGATTCCTGGTGTCGTTCGGGGTCTCGACCGCTTGGGCCTTCGTTCCGCTCTACGCCGTCAGCGTGTTGGGGCTCTCGACCTACGACGCCGGAATCGCCGTCGGCGCCATCACCCTGTTGACGGCCATCCTCATTTCGCCCGGGGGCTGGGTCGGAGACCGGGCGGACCGGTGGCTGCTCATCCTTGCCGGAACGCTGATCCTGTCGCTCTGTCTCGGGACGGTCTCCTGGTCAACGGGGTTCTGGGCGCTGGCCGCGGTCTGCGGGGCCATGGGCCTGGCCCAGGCCTGCTACATGCCCGCCGCCTACGCCCTCATGGTGGGCGTCGGCCGGGAGCTGGGGATGGGCGCGACCCTGGGCGTTTACTCGACCTCCCTCACCCTCGGCCTTGCGGTCGGCCCCCTCGTCTCGGGGACGCTGGTCGACGGATTCGGGTTGCGGGCGACGTTTCTCGTGACCGGGGCGCTGGGCCTTCTGGCGGCCTGGACGATTTTGAAGCGGGTGAACTTCCGGAAAGTGAAGGCGGGCGATTCGTAGCGGGACGCCGATTTTCTAAGAGGGGTGGACGGGCGGGCGCCGTTTGAAAACCGAACCGGGGGATGCGGATGCCGCGCACACCCCTCCCCTCCCCTTCGTTGAGGCCCGGTTGGGGGGCGTCCTCAACCGCCCTTGACAACCATCCGCCACACCCGGCATCGTCGGTTGTTCGGGTGAGACCTCGACCGGGCCGGACTGAACCTGCCCTGCCCCCTAAAGTTGTGCCACTTTTTGAGTTAGTCTCTGCTCCTCGATGTCCGAAATTTCAGGGTTGCCCAGAGGCAGTGGTTCGATGGCCTCCGGCGCCGGACCGTTACGGCTGGCTTCAGGTCGTCCGGGGCTCGGCGGAGTTGAACGGCCAAAATCTCAAGGCCGGAGACGGCGCGGCGTTGGAGGCTGAGGAAGCCCTTCGCGTGGTCGGAACAAGCGAGGAGAATGAAATCCTGCTCTTCGACTTGGCCTGATTCGCGCGTAGGCCCCCCCGCCAGACCCAGGCAAGCAAGAAATCGGCAGATTCCGACTCGGGAAGCGGGCAATCGAGGGCCGGCGCGATGGCCGTCAAGACAGATAGAAAAACCACGAAGGAGCGCATCCTGGATACGGCGGAACGGATCTTCGCCGAGCAAGGTTTCGATGCATGCTCGATCCGGACGCTAACGACCGAGGCGGAGGTCAACTTGGCGTCCGTGCATTATCATTTCGGCTCGAAAGAGGGCCTCGTCAAGGCGGTGTGGGAGCGGCGCGTGGCGCCCGTCAACCGGGAGCGGATCGCCATGTTGGACGCCGTCGAGGCGGCGGCCGAAGGTCCCCCGCCGTTGGAATCCGTCCTGGAGGCGCTCATTCGGCCTTTTCTCCGTATGATTCAGGATCCGGAGCACGGAGAGGCGACCCGGCGCCTGTTCGGACGCGTTTTTGCGGAGCCCAGTCTGCGCGCGATTGTCTTCGAGGTGTACGAGGCGTTCTCCCGGCGTTTCAGCGATGCGTTCAAGCGCGCGCTCCCGGGCCTGCCGACCGAGGATCTGTGCTGGAAGATTCACTTCGCCATCGGGGCCATCGACGCCGTCAATGACCCCGAGCGGTTGGGCTACATGTCTTCCACCCTGGGTTGCGAGCTCTGCCGGGAAAAGGACAAGATCGTGGAGCGGCTGATTGCATTCGTCGTGGCGGGGATGAAGGCCCCCGCCCACGCCGCCTCGGGTGAACCCCTTCCCACGGCCCCCGAATAGCCGTCCTCGCATCATGCCCCGGCGGAATCAAATCCGCTTCCCTTCCGGCCGCACCAGGACGCAACCCCCGATCTTCCAGCCGCCTTCTTTCCGTCGCTCCATCAGGTAGAGGGCGGTCACTTCCTCCCCGCCGGGGCCGACGACCCCCACCCTCTGGACCCATCGGCCTTCGGCGTTCACCAAGTCGAGAAACTCCACCCGCCGGGGCCGGTAGACCGGTTGATAGCCGGTCCGCACCATTCGCATGAACTTCTCGGCGGAGCCGAATTGACGGCGGATGCCCGGCCCCGCGTGCGAGAAGGCGGCCGCGCCGTCATCCCGCCGGAAAGCGGCCATCTGGTCCCGGATGATCCTTACAATTGCCGTCCGGTCCGCCCCGGTGAGGGCCGATTGGGCCATGGCCCCGGGGAGCGCCGAAGGCAACCCGTCCGCCCGGACCGCTTGTGGCCAGAGGCACAGGGCCAGAACGAAAATCAATAATCGCAGCGGTTGAATTCGTCGCATGGGTCACCCCCCCTTGACGTGGAATGAAAAGTCGCGCGGGGCGCTTTTTGAAAACCACCCCCCTGAGAGGGGGGCGGGGGGCCGCCTTTCAAAAAGCGCCCCCCGCGACTTTCAAAACCCGTCCGCGAAGGCATCGATCATCGCCTTGGGATCGTCTCCGAGGGGGTAGAGGATTGGACACGTGCACCCGGATTCGCAGTATTGGCGCACCTTGGCGCGGCAATCGTCGGCGTTGCCGGCCGCCGCGACCTTCTGGACAATGTCGTCCGTCACCAAGTGCTTCGCGTCCAGCAGTTTAGACTCGTCGGCGGGCCAGCCCACAATCTCGTTCACCGCGTCGATCAGGTCCTGGGACACGCCGCTGGCCTTCATGATGTGGGGCTGTTGGCCCAGGTAGAGCGTGACCATCTTCCGGGCGTTGTCCAGGGCCTGGTCGCGATCCTCATCGAGCGAGCAGACGACGAGCTGGGGCCGGTCGATGTCTTCCACCTTTCGGCCGGCCTTGGCCGCCCCCTTCGCCAGGGCCTCCATGGCCTGGGCGTTGTAGTCTTCGGAGACCAGGTAGTTGAGGCAGACGCCGTCGCCGATCTCCCCCGTCAGCTCCATCATCTTCATCCCTGTCGCGCCGATGTAGATGGGGACGTTTCGCGGCTGGTCGGCCCCGTAGATCGGATCGATCTGAATGTCCTCGACGTTGACGTATTCGCCCTTGAAAGTCACGTTCTCCATCCGGAGAAGGCGGCGGACGACCTCGACGATCTCCCGCATGACGGTGAGGGGTTTCCTTCGCTTCACGCCCACCTTCGAGGCCAGCGGCTCCCACCAGGCCCCAATGCCCAGGATTACGCGGCCGGGGGCCAGGTCGTCCAGCGTGTAGAAGGTCTGGGCGATGAAGGCCGGATTTCGGGTCCACATGCTGATGACGCCCGAGGCCACCTTGATGCGGCTCGTGACCGCCGCGAATGCGGCGAGGGGGATGGTGCACTCGCGGACCAGCCGGGATTCCGCCTGCCAAACCGCGTCAAATCCCCGCTCTTCGGCGTACTTGACAAGCTCCATGCCCTCACGGGGCGGATGGGCGTCCTGAAGGTAGATTGCAACACGGTTCTCATCGGGCATACCGGTTCTCCAATCCGTTGCGAACACCCGTCCGGGCCTCCGGAAGGGTTCCGTTTTGATGGGATTCTATCCGCCGCCGCATTTGAAGCCCGCCCATGGAATTCCCGACTGCGCCGATTCGGGGGGATCCGATCAAATGAGCTTGATGCGGAATTATAGCATGTGCGAGTCGTCTCACCGTCAGGGAGAATCGGCTCCTGGGCCTTCATCCGGCTTTATGGTTGCATTCGGAACACCCTTTGGTTTGATTTTTTTCAGTTCGCGAATTGGAAAGTTCGCCATGTTTGTCGGCTTTCATTATCACATGAGAATCCTCAGAAGTGTTCTTGGCGGAGGATGGATAGGATAATCGAAAGCTGAATTCATGTTGCGCGGGCGACCTCGAAACTGTAAATAGTTATTTTAATGTCCCAGTTGGCACGACAGGCGTGTTCGACGGGTATCGGATTTCAATGATTAGGAGAAGGGTAAGTGACAGTAGGTACGGTAAAGTGGTTCAGTGACGCAAAGGGTTATGGTTTCATCTCGCGGTCAGACGGTGACGATGTCTTCGTCCACCACACGGAAATCCAGGGTGAGGGTTTCAAGACGCTTGAAGAAGGCGACAACGTGACCTTCGATGTCACCGAAGGTCCGAAAGGCCTCCAGGCCTCGAATGTGAGAAAGACAGAGGGCGAGTAAAACAAATTCTGAGGACGAAGATAAAACGGCGGCCGGCACCGGTCGCCGTTTTTTTGCTTTATTGAGCGCCCAATTCAATCAACCGGGGGGACTTAACCCGGCCGCAAGGGCGGCGCGCTGACGTTCCAGGACATAGGACACAATCAGGTCGCGGTCCCGCGGAGTCATGTCGGTGAAGCGGACAGCGGCCTCCCAGAGCGGCTTGCCCTCCTCGATGATCAAGATGCGGGTCCGGATCACCTCCGCCAATCCGGAGACAAAGGCCGAACCGCCCTCTCCCACGAGCAGCCGAAACTGAACAAAGGTCTCGGCCTCAATCACGTATTTCGTGTAAAAACGGACGCCGGTGCCGCTGACGTCGTGAACCACGCCCGAGCGGTGCGGGCGGTCGCTGTTTCGCTTCTGGATCGGGAGGCGCGCAAGGCGCTCGTGCTCATCGGTCGAAAGAACGCGGAACTCGATCCGGGATTCATCTTCGACCCGGAACATCTCCCTGCGGTCCGCGCCGGACGCCCCCGGGTCTGCGCAGAAAATTCGCAAAAAGCCCGGCGTGGACCTTTGCAAAATTTTTCCCTCCTTCGGGCGGGTTCCTTTCCCGCCGGCGCGGCTGTGGATTTAAATCCGGTCATCGGTGATCTCATCCAGGTCGTCCGGAACGGGCACCAAGAGACGGGGGCCTTCCTTGTGGAGAATTTTCGTAGTGTAGCGCAGGGGTTTTTCCCCCACGGTGAGTGTGAGGAGAACCATCTCTCCCTCGCGGAAGGTCTCTTCCACTATTCGTTCTCCTTTCGCTTAACTAGGATCAGCTTTTCCGGTCCTGAATTCGAATATTGCAAAACGGATACCAAGGCCGCCTATTCAGACCGTCCGGAACCCAGAGCCTTGCTCAACCGATCCGGCCCCGCATGTCGCTAGAGCGGGAGGGGAGGCTGTTTCAAAACGCGTCCCCGCTTGTCATCGCGGCCGGCCCGGAGGGCGCCCGAAAGATTTTCTCCCAGGGACGCTTGTTTATTGGGTATCCTTAATGTTCGAATTCCATGGATTGGTTTATGGGGGAGGACAACATACTGAAGATTCTTCGGCTGGGGCATTACGCCCTTAAAGTGGCCGATATCGAGCGATCCGCCCGCTTCTATCGGGATATCCTGGGCCTTCACGAGGGCGAGCGAGGGCCGCTGGGCGAGGCGCACTTCCAGCGGAGACCCGACCATCACTGCCTCCGCCAAGGACGCGTTCCTAGAGTGGGGACCCGGACGGCGCCCGCCAGGGGAAACCCTCTTCGCGTACGTCCGAGACCCTGACGGGAACATCGTCGAGATCTTCGCCGAGCTGATCAGGATTGACGACGAGAAAAACTGGCGGGTCCAGGTCCTCGAGCCGGGACCGAAGAGCGTAGACTACTGGGGGAGCGTCCCGCCGGGAGAAGACTTCCTGCGCGGACCCGGTTGGAGCTTTTAAGGCGGACACGACCGCTCAGCCGGCGCGCACCTCCCGTTTGGAGCGGAGTCGCACCCGCGCGCCCGGATCAATGGAGAAGGAGGAGGATTATGGCAGACCGACACGTCCGAATCGACGTTGACGGAACGGAGGTCCCTGCATATCTGGCGCTGCCCGAGGGGTCGGGGCCGAATCCCGGCATGCTGGTCATCGAGGAGATCTTCGGCGTCAACGACCAGATCCGGGGCGTCTGCCGCCGGCTCGCGAGCGAGGGATACGCCGCGATCTCGATGGAGCACTTTCATCGCGAATCCGAGCCGGAGACCCCATATACGGACAGGGAAACGGCGATGGGGAATAAGGACCGCCTGAAGGACGCCGAGGTGGTGGCGGAGATGCGGGCGGGCGTGGATTTCCTGAAGGGTATGGTCGAGGTCGATGAGAAGCACGTTGGCGTCATCGGCTACTGCTTGGGAGGAATGCTCTCCTACCTGGCGGCCGCGAAGATGCCGGACTTGGCCGCCTGTGTCGTCTACTACGGGACCGCCATCGTCAACGACGACTTGAATGAGAACACCCCGGTCGCTCCAATCAGCTTGACGAAAGACATCCGTTGTCCCGTCCTGGGCCACTTCGGCGAGAATGACCACGCTGTCCCCCTCGAACACGTCGAGCAGATCAAGCGGGCGCTGAGCGACGAGGGGAAAACGCACGAAATCTTCGTCTACGAGGGAGCGCTTCACGCCTTTTTCCGCGAGGACGACCCGGGCCGGCACCACTCGGACGCGGCCGGGCTCTCTTGGGAGCGCACGCTGGCGTTTCTCGAAAAGAATCTGAAAGATTAGGGGTAAATCCACTCGCGGGGGGGGTTGGAAAGTCGCCTGACCCACAGGAAAGCCTCGGGTTCTTCGGGTATCCTGACCTTTGAATTCGAAAACCGCGCCAGGGGAGGGAAGGTCATGGTAGAGAACCACCAACCGATCGAGCTGGACCCGGCGGCGACATCCTTTGTCGTCATCGATATGCAAAACGACTACTGCTCGCCGGGCGGGGATTTTGACCTGCGGGGGATCCCCATCGGGCCCGCCCAGCGCATCCTGCCGAACATCCGGCAACTGCTCGACGCGGCGCGGGGTCGGGATATCTTCGTCCTCTACACCGCCATGGTCTTCGACGAGTTCACCTACGAGGACCGCCACCACAAAATTGTCCCGGAGCGGATGCGCGACCGGAAACTGTGCCGGCGGGGAACCTGGGGCGCGGAGGTGATGGATGCGCTCACGCCCCGGCCGGAGGAGTTGACCATCGAGAAGTGTCGGTACAGCGCCTTTTACAACACCAACCTTGAGGTCTTGCTCCGCAACCGGGGGATCACGACGCTCATCCTGGCGGGGGTGGTGACGAACGTGTGCGTGGAATCCACCGCGCGGGACGCCTGGCACCGCGACTTCGACGTGATCGTCGTGAGCGACGCGACGGCCGGCTACGCCGAGGACCTCCACGAGGCGGCGCTCAAGAACGTCGCGCACCTCTGTGGGGCGGTGCGCCCGACGGAAGAAGTCATCCGGCTGTTGGACATGGAGGCGAAGACGCCGGCGGGGCGGACGGATTGACGCACGCATGCCGGCCGCCGGTTTCCGGATGAACCTTTCGGGGCGCGACCCGGCCGGTTCCGGCCGCCAAGGCGGCGAACGTCAGGATGATCAGCACGGCAGTCCACCCATGAAAACGCCCTCCCCTCGATGCCTCGGTCAGTCCCTATGCTAGCGGCGCCTTCCCCCGGAAAATCTCTTTGACTTGTGAGACCGGGAACCTATAATTGACCCCTGGAATATCGCTTCATATTCTAATGGATTCTGTCATTTTCCGCATTTGAATCTGTGAACTTCAGGAGGTTGGCCCGCAATGCCTATTCGTGTCGGTATTAACGGATTCGGGCGAATCGGAAGAAACTTCTTCCGCACCGCCCACGGTGACCGCAACATCCAGGTCGTCGCGGTCAACGACATCACGGACGCTTCGACGCTCGCCCACCTCCTCTCCTACGATTCGGTGCATGGCCGGTTCCCCGGCAGGGTGGCGGTGAAAGACGGCGCGCTGGTCGTAAATGGGAAGAAGATTGCTGTCCTCGCCGAGCGTGACCCGGCCAACCTTCCGTGGAAAAAGCTCAAGATCGACGTGGCCGTCGAGTCCACGGGGCTGTTTGTGGACCGAAACAGCGCCTCCAAGCATCTCAAGGCGGGCGCCAAGAAGGTCATCATCACCGCCCCGGCCAAGGACCCCGATGTGACCCTCGTCCTGGGCGTCAACGACGACCATTACAACCCCGCAAAACACCGAATTATCAGCAACGCCTCGTGCACAACCAACTGCCTGGCCCCGGTTGTCAAGGTGATCCACGACAGGTTCGGCGTGAAACACGGCTTGATGACGACCACCCACGCCTTCACGAACGACCAAAAAATCCTGGACCTTCCGCACAAGGACCCGCGCCGGGCCCGGGCGGCTTCCCTTTCGATGATTCCCACGAGCACGGGCGCCGCCAAGGCCGTGACCCTGGTCGTGCCCGAGCTAAAGGGCAAGCTCGACGGGATGGCCATCCGCGTCCCCACCCCGAACGTCTCGGTCATCGACTTTGTGGCGGAGTTGGAGAAGGAAGCCACGGGCGAGGCGATCAACCGGGCTTTCCGGACCGCGGCCCGCGGAAAGCTCAAGGGCATCCTGGCCGTCTGCGACGAGCCCCTGGTATCGGTGGATTTCCTCGGCGACTCCCATTCCTCCATCGTGGACGGCCTCTCCACCCGGGTCCTCGACGGACGCCAGGTCAAGGTCCTCGCTTGGTATGACAACGAGTGGGGCTACTCCTGCCGGGTGCGGGACCTGGTGAAGTTCCTGTCCGCCGGCCCGAAGAAGAAGCCGGCCGGCAAAGGCCGGAAGCGGAAATGAGCGTCGCCGAGGGTCCACAAGAGAGGTCATGACCCCGCATTCCGGTTGGAAAACCCTCGCCGACCTGGACCTGTCGGGACGGTTGGCTTTCGTCCGGTGCGACTTCAACGTCCCCTTGGATGAGGAAAGGCGAATCACCGACGATACGCGGATGCGCGCGACGCTCCCGACGCTGGAGCGGCTCCGGTCCTCGGGGGCGCGGACGATCCTGGTCTCCCACCTGGGCCGCCCGAAAGGAGTGCGCAATCCGGCTTACGGCCTGGCCCCGATCGCGGAACATCTGGCCGGGATTTTGGGACAGGATGTGCCTTTGGCGCCGGACTGCGTCGGCCCCGAAGCGGCCGCCCTCGCCCGGGACATTCAACCGGGGGCCTTCCTCATGCTCGAAAACCTGCGTTTCCACTCCGGCGAGGAAGAGAACGACGAGGAGTTTGCGCGGGCGCTCGCATCCCCGGCCGATGTCTACGTCAACGACGCCTTCGGCACGGCGCACCGGGCCCACGCCTCGACCGAGGGTGTGACCCGCTTCCTGCCCTCGGTGGCCGGGCTGCTCATGGCGCGCGAGCTGGAGATGCTGGGCAAGGCCCTGGGGTCGCCCGAGCGGCCTTTCGCCGCTATCATGGGGGGCGGGAAGGTATCGGACAAGATCGCCGTGATGGAGAACCTGGCCGACAAGGTGAATACGCTC
>JASLXW010000047.1:0-1930 GCA_030740135.1 Nitrospinota bacterium | reverse complement strand
TGCTCCCACAGGGCGCACGCGTCCGTGGCGCGCATCGTCAAGTTCCTTCGTCCCGCGGCGGCGGGGCTGCTGCTCGACCGAGAGCTCGACGTCCTGGGAAGACTGATGGAGGACCCCGAGCGGCCCGTGGCGGCGATCCTCGGCGGCGCCAAGGTCTCGGACAAGCTGGCCGTGATCGAATCCCTGATGGATCGCGTCGATCGCATCCTGATCGGCGGGGCGATGGCCTTCACCTTTCTGAAGGCCGAGGGACGGACGGTGGGCGAATCCCTGGTGGAAGACGACTGGGTCGAGACCGCCGGCAGGCTTCTCCGCGCTTCGGAAGAAAAGGGCTGCGAAATTATCCTGCCGATCGATTGCGTGGCGGCGGAGCGGTTCGCGGCCGACGCGGACCACCGAACCGTCGGTCTCGATGAATGCCCCGGGTCCTGGATGGGGCTCGACGTCGGCCCGAAGACGGTGGATCGCTTCCAACAGGCCCTGGCGGACGCACGGACCATCGTCTGGAACGGCCCCGTGGGCGTATTCGAGATGGAGGCGTTCAGCCGCGGGACCTACGCCCTGGCGGAATGCGTCGCCGCTTCGGACGCCACAACGATCATCGGGGGCGGCGACTCGGTCGCGGCCATCCAACGTGCCGGCGCGGCGGACAAGGTGTCCTTCATCTCCACCGGGGGCGGGGCGTTCCTGGAATGGCTCGAAGGCAAAGAGCTCCCCGGCGTGGCGGCGTTGAAGGAGGCGGCGGAAGATGACTGAGGCGCGGCGGGCGGTCATCGCCGGCAACTGGAAAATGAACACCCGCGGGGCGGAGGGAGAGGCCCTGGCCTCCGCGGTGGCCGAATCCCTGAAGGGATCCGTTCCGGCCGGCGTGGACGTGGTCATCGCGCCGCCCTTTCCTTATCTGGAACGAATCGGGCGGGCCATCGCCGGCGCCCCTGTCGCCCTGGGCGCCCAGGACGGCGGCTGGGAGGAAAAAGGCGCGTTCACCGGCGTGGTCTCGCCGGGCATGCTCCTAGACGCCGGGTGCACGTACGTCATCCTCGGCCATTCGGAGCGGCGCGGGCTCCTGGGGGAATCGGACGACCTGATCAACCGCAAAGTCCACACCTGCCTGAAGGCCGGGCTGACCCCCATTTTGTGCGTCGGGGAATCGGCCTCGGCGCGGAAAGGGAACCGGGCGGAATCGGTCGTGGAGCGGCAGCTTTCCGGGTGCCTGAAGGGGGTGGACGCGGCCGGACTCCGGCGCATGGTCATCGCCTACGAGCCCGTCTGGGCCATCGGAACGGGCGAGACCGCCTCGCCCGAGCAGGCCCAGGAGATGCACGCGTCCATTCGGGCGACGCTCGCCGCCGGGATCGACGCGGTTGCGGCGAAGGAAGTTCGGATACAATATGGGGGGAGTGTGAGCCCGGAGAATATCGGATCCCTCATGGCCCAGCCGGACGTGGACGGCGCTTTGGTCGGCGGGGCCTCGCTCAAGGTGGAGACGTTCCTCCCCATCGTTCGCTATCCGGGGAGTTGAAGGAGAAGTCAACGGTGACGCCTGACTTGTTGCGCGTGGTCTTGGTCGGCTTGCATGTGATCGTGAGTCTTTTTCTGATCCTGGTCGTGTTGCTCCAGACCGGCAAGGGCGCCTCCTTGGGCGCGGCCTTCGGAGGGGCGAGCGATACGATGTTCGGCGCCCGGGGGGCGGGGAGCTTTCTCAGCAAGCTGACAACGGCCGGCGCCGTCATGTTCATCCTGACCTCGCTCGCGCTCGCCACCCCGTACCTGTCCAAACGCGAGGGCGGATCGGTCATCGGCGAAAAGCCGCCCGCGGCGGCCCGGCCCACCGCGACGCCGGGGCGGGCGGATAAGCCTCCCCCGGAAAAGAAGTGAGACCCGATGAGCCGAGGGGTCCCAGGGATTCTCCCCCTTTTCGTGCGTTCCG
>JASLXW010000479.1 GCA_030740135.1 Nitrospinota bacterium | reverse complement strand
CAAGCGGCGGGGGGCGAGGTCGTCACCGTCGTCACGGATGTGACGGACGAGGCGAGCGCGCAGGCAATGGCGGAGACGGCCCTGAAGACTTACGGCCGCATCGACATCCTGGTCAACAACGCCGGAATCGCGGGCCGGTTCGCCCGCGTCCCCGTCGAGGAGGTCTCCGTCGATCTCTGGGACCGGGTCATGGCGGTTAATTCCAAGGGGATGTTCCTGTGCGCCAAAGCGGTCCTGCCGGCCATGAAGACCCAACGGTCCGGTAAGATCATCAACATCTCCTCCCACACCTTTTATCAGGGCGCCCCGGGGATGATCGCCTATACCACGTCGAAGGGATGCGTCCTGGCCTTCACCCGGGCCCTCGCCCGCGAGGTGGGCGACTACGGAATCTCCGTCAACGCCCTGGCGCCGGACTTCATTCCACTGGACGATGACCTGACCGAGGTTCCGGAGTACGTGGAAGCGACGAACCGATCCCGCTGCTTCAAGCGGTCGCTCGCGCCCGAAGACCTGGTGGGGACGCTGCTCTACCTGGCGGGCGACGACAGCGCGTTCGTGACCGGCCAGTCTTTTCTGGTCAACGGCGGGTCTTATCTACAGTGACCCCGCCAGGGGGGGGCATTTTGAAAACTGTCCCCCCCCTGGACCCCCCCTCGAAAACTTTCTGCGGCCAAGCCGGAGGCTTGGCCTTCCTGGGTTGGGTGTTTATATGGCTGAGGAGTTCGTCTGTGGCTAGCGGGAGCTTTTTACATTCAGACAATGGCCCGGTTTTCTTGCGATAGCGTGCGGGAACCCATCATTTAAAAAGCGCTTCCCTTACCCCCGGACCGTCCAACGGAGGACAAACCATGAGCCGGATGCCGCGCCGCTACTGGCGGGAAATGACCACCGAGGAGTTTTCGTCCCTGGACCCGGAAAGGACGATCGCCGTCCTCCCGGTCGCCGCCATCGAGCAGCACGGACCGCATCTGCCGGTCTGCGTGGACGCCTGCATCAACGAGGGCGTCCTCTCCCGCGCCGTCGGGTTGTTGCCGGACGACCTGCCGGTGACCGTCCTGCCGATGGTCTCGGTCGGGAAGAGCAGCGAGCACGCGGCTTGCCCCGGGACGCTCACCCTTTCCACAGAGACGCTCCTCCGGGTGCTGATGGAGATCGGCGAGAGCGTCCACCGGGCCGGGGTCCGAAAGCTGGTCTTGTTCAACAGCCACGGCGGCCAGCCCCAGGTTCTCGACCTGGCGGCGCGGGATCTCCGGGTTCGCTTCAAGCTCCTGGCGGTCGCCGTGAACTGCCACGGGCTGTCCGACGCCGGGGGGCTTTTCTCCGATGGGGAGGTGAAGCACGGCATTCACGCCGGGGACATCGAGACATCGATCATGCTCCATCTTCGGCCGGACTTGGTGCGCACCGGGAAGCTCAAGCGGTTCGAGACCCTCTCGACCGACATGGAGGAACAGTTCGAATACTTGACGCCCGAGGGCGCGGTGGGGTTCGGATGGCAGATTCAGGATCTCAACGCCGAAGGGGCCTGCGGCGACGCGAGCGGGGCGGACGCCGAGAAAGGACGGAAGCTGGTCGATCAGATGGCCGGGCGATTCGTCGATCTGCTGAAGGAAGTGGACCGCTTCTCGCTCGATGTCCTCAAGGACCGGGATTGAAGCTTGTCCTCGGAGGGTGCGGGAGGCATCGTTCGCCCGCGTTCCTCAAAGCCATTTGATCAACCATTCGGGCGTGAAGCTGAGGGCGTAGGTGTTGAGGACGGTGAGCCGTCCGGTCAGGAGGAGAACGCCCATGAGGACGAGGACGATGCCTCCGGCCTTCTGGACGGCGGGGAGCAGCCGCTTGAACCGTTGAAAGAAGCCGAGAAACCCGTTGAATGCGAAGGCGGCCAGCAGGAAGGGGATGGCCAATCCCGCGGAATAGATCAATAACAGCCACGCGCCCTTTCCGCTATCGACCGCCGCCAGGGTGAGGATGGCCCCCAGCGTCGGGCCGACGCAGGGCGTCCAGGCGATGCCGAAGGAGACCCCCACGACCAGCGCCCCCAAATAGCCCACCACCCGGGTCGCGCGCGTCTTTTCCAGCGGCTGAAAATACCTTTTCAGGAACCCGACGTTCAACACGCCGGCGATGAAGAGGCCGAAAAGGATGATCAGGATTCCGCCGAAGATGTTGAGCTCCGAGCGCGCCCCCATGAGGAATTCCGTCAGGAAGCTGATCGAAGCCCCCAGGAGGATGAACACCAGCGAGAATCCGACGACAAAGAGCGCGGCGCTGAGCAGGACCTTCCTCCGCAGCTGCCAGTCGTGGGTCCCCGCGGCCGTCAGCTCTTCATAAGACACGCCCGAGACGACGGAGAGGTAAGAGGGAATCAGCGGCAGGACGCAGGGCGAGAGAAAGGAGATCAATCCCCCCGCGAACGCGATCAGGTAAGAGATGTTGATGCCGGATTCCATGACCCGTTTCGTCCTTCCGCCTAAAGGTCGGTTTTCTTCGGCCGTGAAGAGGGTGATTCCGATGGCCCCGGCGGGCGGCCGCCGGAGGTCTCATCCGCGGGCCCGCCGCCGAGTTGGTCTACAAAAGACTCTCGATCAGCACGTGGGCCTCTTTGCTGGACCAATTCCGGTAGCCGACCGAGCCCCCGATGACCTCTCCCTTCCGGTTGAACAGGAAGTTCGTGGGCGTGCCGCGGACGGAGAACATCCGGGCGACGAGCGAATCGGGATCCAGCAGGTTCAGAAACGTCGCCGGGTTTTGTTTCAGGTAGGGGGCCACGACGGCTTTGCCCCGTTTGTCCATCGCGATCCCGACCACTTCCAGACCCTTGTCCTTGTACTTCCGGTAAAGCGCTTCGAGAGCCGGCCGCTCCCGCAGGCAATAAGGTCACCACGTCGTATAGAAGTTGAGGAGAATGACCTTGCCCTCGAACCCGGAAAAGGACACCTCTTTTCCTTCGAGATCCTTGAGGCGGAACTCCGGCGTGGACACCGGCTTGGCGAACCACACCATCCGGAGGTTTGAAAAATGCTTTTTGTCCCTTCCGAGGGCGGGCGGAGCCGAGGAC
>JASLXW010000478.1 GCA_030740135.1 Nitrospinota bacterium | reverse complement strand
CAACTCAGCTTCGTTCTCACGGGGATTCTCGCCGTTATTTTCCTGCGCGAGAAGATCACCGCGGGGATCGGAGCGGGAATTGTTCTCGCCGTGCTCTCGGTTTTGCTGTTTGCGCAAAGCTGATTCCCCGGCCGGGCCATCCGGGGGCCGGGAAGCGCCGGGTTACACGCGGAAACCGGGATTGGTAGGATCGGGGCACCGTCCGGAATTAAAAGAGGGCGGCTGCGGTTTTCCTTTTTGGAAGGAGGAGATGTTAGATGGCGCAAGAGGTCCGTCTTACAGGCATCCACCACGTCACCCTGGTGGCGCGGGACATAGAAGCCATGGTGAAGTTTTTGACCGGGGTGGTGGGGATCTGCCTCGTGAAGACCACCGTCAACTTCGACGCCCAGGATCAAAAGCACTATTACCTGGGCGATGACATTGGCCGCCCCGGAACCGTCGTGACCTTCTTCGAGATCCCCAACATGGCGGACAACCGCCTGGGGGCGGGCGGCATGCACCACATCGCCTTCGGGGTGGAGGACGAGGCCGCTCTGAGGGCCCAGATCGGGCGGCTCGATGAAATGGGAATCGGCCACTCGGAGATTCTGGATCGGGGCTACTTCAAATCGCTCTACATTCGGGGGCCCGAGGGGCTGATAGTGGAGTTTGCGACGGCGGGCCCTGGATTTCAGGTGGACGGGGAGCAGGTGGAAGGAAAATACCGCCCCGGCAGCGTGGCGGCCCAATGAAACGTATCTGCGTGTACGCGGGCTCCAAGCCGGGCAAGAACCCGGATTATGTTTCCGCCGCCCGGGCGGTGGGGCGGACACTCGCCGGCCGGGGGATCGGCATCGTATACGGTGGCGGCCGCAACGGAATGATGGGCGCTTTTGCGGATGCGGTCCTGGATAGCGGCGGAGAGGCCATCGGCGTCATCCCCCGCAAGCTCACGGAGATTGAGATCCCCCACGATCACCTGACCGAACTTCGCCTCGTCGATACCATGCACGAGCGGAAGGCTCTCATGGCCGACCTCGCGGACGGCTTCATCGTCCTGCCGGGCGGATTCGGCACCCTGGAGGAGACGCTGGAGACCATCACCTGGGCCCAGCTCGGGATACACGAAAAGCCCATCGGCCTGCTCAACGTGGCAGGTTACTACGACCCCCTGCTCTCCCTTTTCGTGCACGCGCAGGAGCAGGAGTTCATATTGAAGGAGCAATTCGGCCTGTTTATCCCGGAGAGCGATCCCGATCGGCTGCTCGATAAGATGGCGGCCTACTCCCCGCCCGCCCTTCCCCGGGGGGAGGTGGGGAAGGAGATCCTCTGAATTTCGGCTTGAACAATCGGGCCCACGCCCCTCCCCGGGGAAGTCCTTCGCCGCGGCCTATTCCCAGGTGAGCAGCCGAAGGTACCCCTCATCCGGAATGACGCCGGAAGGGGGCAGCCCCTCCGCTTCCTTGTGTTTTTGTATGGTCTTGAGGTGGGCGTAGGCTTCCCACGAAACATGCCGGAATGTGTATTCCAGGTTGTAGTGGAAAAGGTCGGGGTCTTTTTCGTCGCGCCAGTACCGGCCCGGGTGCGCTTTCAGGGAGATGTTTTCGGTCCATTCGCGCATGGCGTCCCCGGAAGGCCAGCGGTAGTCCCTCGGCACGCGGCGCGAGAGCGCCTTTTCCCGAAGCGAGGCCTGCGTTTCCTTTTCAAGAATCTCCCAGGCCAGGTTGAATCCGTCCTCAAGGGCGTCGAGCAGGTCCGCCATCGTGTGAAACCGCTCGGGATCCATCTTTCGGTCGGCGCCGCCCGTGTCCGCGAGAGATTTGTCGCGGGGCCATTCGCCCCCGAAAAGGATGGGGCCCCAATTGCCGAGGTACCAGCGGTAGTTGACCATCGCCATATGGCTCACCTGATCCCGGACGGACCACAGCCCCCAGCTTTTCTCCGGCCGGCGGCGGTCCAGTTGGTTTTCGGTGAGTCCCTCGACTTCGTTCCGGTACATCCCGGCGAGTCGGGAATACTCGGGAAAAAGCCTTTGTCCGGGTGTGCCGGGATCTTCGCTCACGGATGCGCTCCTTCTGTAAAAGATTTTCCTTCCGGGTAATCGTGCAGGGAAGTATATCAGGGGCGGAAAGGGAAAGGAGGCGTGATCCCGCGAATCGGAAGGGCCGCCCCGCTTTCCGGGCGTGGCGGGCGCGATTCCAGAGTGCCATACTCGCCGAACGTTATTGCTCTGACAATTTTTTTTGCTGCGGGCGCATTTGGGCGGGCGGAGATGCTTGATACCTATTCGGCCGTCCCGCCCGTTTACCGCGCGCTGCTCGGCGCTTTCCTGTTTGCCTTGAACCAGATCATGGTCCGCCGGATGACGGACCGCGCCTCCCCTCTCACCCTGGCCGTCATGGTGAACCTGTCGATGGGGGTGGTGGCGATCCTTTTGTCCCCGTCGGAGGAGGCGTATGAAGGAAACCTGTTGTGGGGTTTCATTTTCTTTCTGAGCGTCGGATTCCTGGGGACGGGCCTGGCGCGCTATCTCGCCTATCACTCGAGCATCCTCGTCGGCGTCAGCCGGACATCGACCATCATCTCCCTGTCGCCCATCGGAGCGGCCCTCACGGCGATCTTCTGGCTGGGGGAAACGCCCGGGCCGACCTTGTGGGGGGGGACGGGCCTCGTGGTGTTGGGCCTGATGATAATGACGAGCGAAAGGAAGGCGGGGGCGGTCCCCCTTGCCTATTTCATCTTTCCCTTCTTGGCGATGCTGGCTTTTTCCTTCACGCCTTTTTTGCGCAAGGTCGGTCTCCAGTTCGTGGACGCCCCGTTGCTGGGCATCGCGGTGTCCAACCTGGCCGCCGTCATCGTCCTCTTGTTCACGTCGCGCTTCCTTCCCCAAGCGCAGAAGTTCCGCGTCACCTTCCGGACGGCGCTGGCCATTTTTCCCGCGGGCCTGGTCGCGCTGGGAGCGGCTATCAACTTCTGGACCTCGCTCCGGGATGGCCAGCTCTCCGTCGTCGCGCCCCTCATCCGGCTGACGCCGATTTTCGTTTTGGTTCTTTCGGCCTTTTTTCTGCGGGGAAAGGAAATCA